>JBFWRO010000020.1:0-13462 GCA_050248865.1 Thermomicrobiales bacterium
CGTCTTGTCGAAACTGCCGAGGCGATTCGGCGGATCGGGGTGCCGTTGGAGACCGTCAGCGTCGGATCCACGCCGTGCGCCCCGCACACGCCCAGCGTCGAAGGGGTGACAGAGCTTCGCACCGGTACCTACGTTTTTCGGGACACCATGGGGTTCAGACATGGAATCTACGGTCCCGATCGCTGCGCTGTTCGCTATCTCGCGACGATCGCCAGCCGTCCTGCCCGCGACCGGGCCGTGCTCGATGCCGGCGCCAAAACACTGGCGGCCGACGGCAGCCCGGGTTTTCCCGGATTTGGATACGTCGTCGGCCATCCGAATGTACGGATCGACCGGCTCAACGAAGAACATGGGGTAGCCATACTTCCCGAATCCGAGGCAGGATTCGAGCTCGGTGACCGGATCGAAATCATCCCCAACCACGTCTGCACCTCCGTCAACCTCCACGATCGCACGATCGTAGTGCGTGACGGAATCGTGGTCGATGAATGGCCGGTCGACGCTCGAGGCAGAGTCCGCTAAACTGCATCACCAGTAATCGATCAATCGATCAATCGATCAATCGATTGATCGATTGATCGTGGTTTTTCTCCAGTTGAGGACTTTGACTCGATAACTCCCAGGGTTGCGCTGAAGGAAACGTGATGGAGAAAAGACTGAGTGCGACCGAAGCGCGCGTTCACTTCGGTGAAGTTCTGAAACGTGTCGCTGAGGATGGTTCCACGTATGTTATCGAGCGTGCCGGTAAACCTCAGGCGGTGATCATTTCCGACATGGAGTATCGGCGCCTCACGCAAAATGCATCACCGCGACGTCTTATGGAGAAACTCGCCGGGCTGCAGGAAGTGCTGGGGTCTGAGGCTGAGGAGCGAGCGCGTTTCGATTGGGAAGAGTTGATTCGTGAGGAAAGGGAGAAGCGTGCTCAGCAGATCGAAGACGCTGTGCATGGACGCTAGCCTGGTAATCCGGGTCATTGCAACTGGGATGAACGCTGAACTGCAGTCGGTTCTCAAAGAATGGGAGCAGCAACGTGTGAGATATATCGCTCCGAATCTCCTTGGCTATGAACTCGCAAATTCCCTTCACAGGCATGGTGGGTATCCGCCGGGCTCCAGAATTCTTGATGCTGTCGTAGAAGTTTGGCAGGCAATGGGAATTGAAAGCATTGATTACCCGTCATTGCATCTCGAGGCCATGGAGCTGGCCCGCAAATTCGGACACCCTGCCTCCTATGATGCCCACTATCTTGCTGTGGCCCGCAGATTGGGGGTCGATTTCTTTACCTGTGACCGCAGATTGGCGAATTCGGTGCAAAATGAATTTGACTGGGTCCACTACGTGAACCCAGCTCTCGATTCCAACATGTCCTGAATCAGTTGCGCTAGTCCGCCGCGCCTTTGGCCTCGACCTCATCGGGTGTGACTGCCTGCAGGAGCAACGTCGCCCGCGGGATCACCTTCCAGAACTGATTGACCGTATCATCCCAGTTCTCGAGAATGTAACGACCCTGCGCGCTGCCAGTCAGCTCCACATGGCGTCTGAGAAGCCCGTTTAGCTGCTCGGCATCTGGCTGAGACAGACCTCGTTCGATAATTACCGAGTCGCCGTTGATGTGACCCGGGAAGTGATCGTCGGCGTCGAGCACATATGCGGTGCCGTTGGTCATGCCGGCGCCGAAATTGCGTCCTGTCGGGCCGAGGATCACGACCGTGCCACCCGTCATATATTCGCATCCATGATCGCCGACACCTTCCACGATTGCTGTGGCGCCGCTGTTGCGGACGGCAAAACGCTCCCCCGCTTTTCCGGCCAGATAGAGTGCGCCTCCGGTCGCACCATAGAGGAGAGTGTTCCCCGCAATGACCTGGGGCGTCGAAAACTGCGCCGATTGCAGCGGCTTGATGGCAATCGTTCCACCAGCCATCCCCTTTCCAACGTAGTCGTTCGCTTCGCCCTCCAGGATGAGGGTCATTCCATTCACCGTAAACGCGCCGAAGCTCTGACCAGCGCTGCCGGTGAAACGTGCAGCGACATGAGGGGCTTCAGGTGAGTGCAACCCGTGATGCAGGGCAATCTGCCCCGCAATCTGCGCGCCCACGGTGCGGTCGGGTGTGGAAATCTGCTTGTTGACGCTGACAGAGCGACCTTCCCGGATCGCCTGGCCGAACTCGGCCAGGATCTCGTCATCGAGCGTTTGCCGTGCGTCGGATACATCGATCGACTTGCGGCGCACATCTTCGCTGGCTGGCTCGGGGAAGAGTGGCGTCAGATCGAGGAGCGCCGCCCGGCCCTCCAGATCGGTGCGCTGGGCCAGCAGATCGGAACGGCCGACGATCTCATCGATGCCTCGGGCCCCGATCGACGCCAGCAGCTCGCGAATACCCTCGGCCATCAGCGTGAAGTAATTGGCCACCATCTCCGGGGTGCCGGTGAATTTCGCCCGCAGTTCTGGTTTCTGCGTGGCAATTCCCGTCGGGCAGGAGTTCAGGTGACACTGTCTGGCCATGTCGCAGCCAATCGCCACCAGGACGGACGTCCCGAAGCCATACTCCTCGGCGCCCAGCATGGCCGCCACGACCACGTCCTCGGGGGTTTTGATCCCGCCATCTGTCCGTAGGCGGACTCGTGAGCGCAATCCGTTCATCACCAGCGTCTGCTGTGTCTCGGCCAGGCCAAGTTCCCACGGGCACCCGGCGTGCTTGATCGACGCCAGCGGCGATGCCCCTGTTCCTCCGGAATGCCCGCTGATCAGGATGTAGTCGGCCCGTGCTTTGGCCACGCCGGCAGCGATCGTGCCCACGCCCGCCTCGGCCACCAGTTTCACACCAATCTTCGCCCGCCGATTGACCTGTCGCAGGTCATAGATCAGCTGAGCGAGATCCTCGATCGAGTAGATGTCGTGATGCGGCGGCGGCGAGATCAACGGCAGTCCTTCCACCGCGTGGCGGACCCGCGCGATGAAATCGGTCACCTTGTGGCCCGGCAGCTGGCCGCCTTCGCCCGGTTTCGATCCCTGAGCCATTTTGATCTCGAGCTCCGATGCCATCGCCAGATACTTGGCGGTGACGCCGAATCGACCCGACGCGACCTGTTTCACCTTGCTGTGAGCGACATCCGGTCCCGGCTCTTCGTACCAGTCGGGATCCTCGCCGCCCTCTCCCGAGTTACTGCGGCCCCCAACTCTGTTCATACCGATCGCCAGCACCCGGTAGGCCTCAGGGCTCAGCGCACCCAGCGACATCGCAGTCACGATGAATCGCGACGCAACGTCCTGCACCGATTCGACCTCGGCAATCGGTACCGCTGGTCCGAGCGGTTTGATCCGCATCAAGTCCCGGATCGCCGTCAGCGGGTGGTCGCGAACAAGTGCGCGATAGTTCTGATACTCAGCGGAATCGCTCGAGACCGCCGCTGCCTGAAGCGCCTTGACCACGGTGGGATTGAACGCGTGCGACTCGCCATCCTTGCGGAACCGCACAAACCCCGGATCTGGCAACTTGGCAGAGGGTTGACCCCAGGCTTCCTGGTGACGCTGCAACACGTCGGCCTCGATCTCCGCATAGCCCACGCCACCCAGCCGTGACGGCGTGCCGGCGAAGGACCGATCAATGATCTCAGCGCTGATACCGATCGCTTCGAAGATCTGCGCTCCCCGGTATCCCGATGCCGTCGAAATGCCCATCTTGGAGCAGACCTTCAGAAAGCCGTATTCGAGGGCCTGGATGTAGTTCGACTGCAGGCTCTCTGGAGTGTGCTCCTCGAATCCACGGCTCCCCGCGAGACCCCCTGCCGCCTGCAGGGCCAGGTATGGGTGAACCGCCGACACGCCGTATCCAATCAGACAGGCGAGGTGATGGACGTCCCACACTTCACCCGTTTCGCAGACCAGATCAGTGGTCATGCGCAGTCCTTGCCGGATCAACTCATGGTGAATGGTGCCGGCAGCCAGCAGCATCGGCACCGGTGCACTGTTTTCGTCGAGTCCCCGATCGGAGATGACGAGTACCTCGGCGCCATTTTCGACCGCGGTAACTGCTCTCGCGACGATGCTTTCCAGCGCCGCCTCGAGCGTCGCACCCGGCGTTGCGTCGGTGTCGATGAAGAAGAGGGTGCTGATCGTTGCCGGCGTCAGACCCGATTCGCCACTGCGGAGCGACTCGATCTGGGCCTCGGAGAGCAATATCGACGGGGAATGGATCAATCGGGCGAACTCGGGGCGCTCGTCCAGAACGTTCCCGCGTGGTCCGATAAAAGCATCCAGCGCCATGATTTTCTTTTCGCGCAATGAGTCGATCGGCGGATTGGTCACCTGCGCGAAGCGCTGCCGGAAGTAGGCAGATAAGGGCCGCGGCTTGTGGGAGAGCACGGCCAGCGGCGCATCGTCGCCCATCGACCAGGTCGGTTCCTTCGACTCGCCGGCCATCGGATTGACGATCAATCGCGCGTCTTCGCCCGAATAGCCGAAGACACGCTGGACCGACATAATCGATTCGACGGGCGTCGTGGAATGCGCGCCCGTGCTTCCCGAGAACCTCAACCGGTTCGACTCGATCCATTCACCATAGGGGGCTCGCGATGCGGTTTCGGTCTTGACCTCGCTATTCCGGAGAATCAGACTGCGCGACGTGTCAACCACAACCATCTGACCCGGACCGAGCCGGCCTTCTCGACGATCGTTGTCTGCTCGACTGCCACCGTCCCCGCTTCGGACCCGGCGATGAGTAACCCGTCACTCGTCACCGCATAGCGAAGCGGTCGCAGCCCATTGCGGTCGAGGGTTGCCCCGGCCACGACGCCATCGGTGAACGCCATGGCCGCTGGTCCGTCCCATTGTTCCATCAGACCGGCGTGATAGTCGTAAAACGCTCGTTGCTGGGCAGGCATGTCGGGCAGTTGTTCCCAGGGCTCGGGAACGAGCATCATCATCGCGTGCGGTAGCGAGCGTCCACCGTGATAGATCAGCTCGATCACATTGTCGAAGCTGGCCGAATCGGAACCGGTCATGCTCACGATGGGAGAAAGTGCGTCGTTGTCGATCCCATTGGCGTAGGCAAGGGATGATCTTCTCGCCTGCATCCAGTTCCGGTTTCCCTGTACCGTATTGATTTCGCCGTTGTGGGCAATAAACCGAAACGGCTGGGCCATCGCCCACGTCGGCAATGTGTTTGTGCTGTAGCGCTGATGAAAGAGGGCGATCGCACTGGCGTACCAGGGATTGCGCAGATCTGGATAGAAGGCCGCCAGGTCTTCGGGCAGGCAGAATCCCTTGTAGATCACGGTTCTCGAGGAGCAGGATGCCACGTAGATATCATCAGTTCCCGCCGTCGCGACGGTGCGTTCGATCGCCTTCCGCAGAAGCATCAGACCTCGCTCGAAATCGTCGCCTTCGACTCCGGCGGGCCTGCGGACAAATGCCTGCGCGATTCCCGGCTGCGTCTCGGCTGCGATCCGGCCCAGCACGCCCGGTTCCACAGGCACATCGCGCCAGGCCATGAGCTCGTATCCAGCACTGGCAACGACCGCCTCGATCGTCGCGCGGGCGGAAGCGGCGAGGTCCGGGTTGGTTGGCAAGAAGAGCATCGCCACGCCATAGTCGCCGGCGACAAGATCCGCCATCCCCAGCTCCGCGGCAAAAAACTGGTGCGGTATCTGCGTCAGGACACCGGCGCCGTCACCGGTTCTCTCGTCCGCGCCAACACCTCCCCGATGCGTCAGATTGACAAGTCCACCCAGAGCCAGTTCGACAATGCGCCGTGACGGAGTCCCATCGATTTGCACGACGAGTCCAACACCACAGCTGTCATGTTCATATGCTGGGTCGTAAAGCCCAAACTGCTCGATGCTGCGAATTGTTTCGGCGCTCATAGTCGCCCTTCCCTTCATCGTCGTGGCCGGTCACCCGGATGTATTTCGTTTCGTGCTTCAGGTACGAACCTGGGTTGTGGTTGTGAGTTGTAAGCAACCCGTTCACTGTCGGCGCCGGCATCGGGCCTGGTGAGAGCGTCGTGCAGAGCGCAGGCGACGCCATGAGCGACACTGCTCAAGTGGGCAATTCCAGTCTAATGCCGCGTCACGACGCTCAACAGGTTCACATTGCCGCACCCACGACGCACTTATTTGTGCTCAGCATCTAAAACGCGCTATCTTTTCCTCGCAATTCGCATGGATTGGCGTTTTCGCCCAATTCTCCGGGTAGATATGGCGAGTTGCACGACCGATTGTTTTGGATGACCTTTCCTGATGACGTCGCTGAATCGATTCGTGTCCGTACATTGGTTCGAGGCGATGCCTCATGATGTCCGACTTAGAGCGGGGAAACAAAAGAAACTGAGGTCCGGGTGTGGCAGTAACGAATGATGCGCTTTGGGTCGAGAGTTCATCAGCCGACCGGCAACGTGTGATCGAGCAGGTGACGGCGGAACGGATCGAGTTGATCGATCTGGTTTTCAGCGATATCGCGGGGGGCGCAAAGGCATTGACGATTCCCGTGGAGCACTTGCGGCGTGCAATGCAACATGGGTATCGCTTTGATGGTTCGGCAGTCATGGGCGGACTGCGCAGAGTCGAGCTCGATCTCCTGCTTTCACCCGATCCTGAAACGCTTCTGGTGATTCAGGGAGATGAACAGCGTGACCGCCGGGCCAGGCTCTGCTGCTCAGTTCTCCGTCAGGATGGAGAACCGTTCGACGGTGACCCGCGTTCCGTTCTGGTTCGTGCGCTCCAGCGGGCGCGGAATGAAGGCGTCGAGTTCGAGGCCGGAGTGGAAATCGAGTTCTATCTCGTGCGCGGAGAAATGACTTCGCTGACCCCCGCGAGAGATGCCGCCGGCTATTTCGACATCGGCGAGGATGCCGTATCGCGGACCCGGGACGCGGTCGTCAGCGCGCTGCAGGGTATTGGCATTTCCGTCGGTGGAGCGCACCACGAAACCGGTCCGGGTCAGGAAGAACTCGATTTGATGCCTGCCGGCGCACTGCAAATGGCCGATCAGTTAATCATGGTCCGGCACGTTGTGCGCACCATCGCGCAGCGCCACGGGCTGCGGGCGATGTTCATGGCCAAACCGTTTGCCGACGCTCCAGGCTCAGGCATGCACATATTCCAGCGCTTCAAAAAGGCCGCTGATGGTGCGGATTTGCTGAGCGATCCTTCCGGTGCGCTGTCTTCCTGGGGGCATAGCGCCATCGCCGGGCAGCTCGACCATGCCGCGGGCATGAGCCTCATCCTCTGCCCGACGGTGAACTCGTACAAACGACTCAATGCCGGACATCGTGCCCCGCGGCATGCGTCCTGGGCATACGTCAGTCATGGATCGATGCTTCGCGTTCCGTCCTGGCGAGAGGGCGAACGGGCTGCTCTCGAGTTGCGGTCTCCCGATCCGATGGCAAATCCTTATCTGGCCCTGGCCGTGGTGCTCTCCTCGACGCTTGAAGGCATGCGCCGCGGCGACTCGCCTCCAGAGCCGCTGGAAGAGAGTTTTGGATCCTACGATGACGAAGACCTGCAGCGGATCGGGGTGCCCCAATTGCCGGCGACGCTTGGAGAAGCCATTCAAGCGTTTACGCAGGATTCTGTCGTCCAGGCAGCGCTTGGTTCATACGTTTCCGACCAGCTTTTGTCGGTGAAGCGCGTGGAGTGGGAAGAGTATCGTTCGAATGTCAGCCCGTGGGAACACGCCCGTTATGGAGATGCGTAGCGGTGTCCATGCTTTCCGTTGCCGACATTATCGAACTGGCGCTGCCGCCCCAGACCTCGGTGGTCGCCGGGCGCGAGTCGATCGATGCCGAGGTTTCCTGGGCGACCAGACCGCGTCCGAGCGCTCCCGCGTTCGATCACCTCAGTGGTGGCGAGCTTGTGCTGCTCACCCAGGAAGCGCTCACCAGTCTCGACCAGCGACTGACGCTCGAAGCTGCCATCCGTCAATTGTCCGGATTCGGAGTCGCCGCGATTGCCTTCGCCGGCAAAGTCCCGGTGCCGGCGCGCCAGGCAGCCGATGAGACGCGCATCCCGTTGTTGCAGCTTCCGGCTGGTGCCGACCTGGCGCTGCTCGAACGCGAAGCCTCCCACTTCATCGCCGAACGAAAACGTGACGCTCAGAAGCTAAGCAACGAGGCAGGACGCCGGTTGATGGAACAGGCCATCGCCGGTGAATCACTCCCTGATTTGGCGGCGTCCCTCGCTGAAATGGCTTCGCTCGATGTCATCATCGAAGCGCGTGACGGTCAGCTGCTGGCAATGACCAGCCCCAGCGGACAGGTTCCCACCTCTGCCCGCCTTCTCCCGGTTCTCGAGCGCAGTCGCCCTGCTGTGATGGCCTGGTTGCGGGCCGGAACCACTGCCAGTTCGGCCGAACCGCCAACAACGCTGCTCGACTGGGATGATCGCTCGCGGCGGGTCGTTTCCCCCATCATTGGCCGCGACGGGCTGCTGGGAGTGCTCTCCATCCTCCTCTCCGGCAATACTCCTCCCCAGCAGGTCACGGCACTCGCATCACGCGGGGCGGCGGCGTGCGCCGTCGTCATGGCAAGAGAACGTGCCGCCGCGGTTGCTCGCCAGGAGCTCGAGCTCAACGTTCTCGACGAGGTGCTGGATGGCGCCCTGCGCAGCGAAGTGTCTCTCCTCCATCAGGCCAGATTGCTCGGACATGATCTTGACGGAATGTACTTGGCGGTCGTTGCCCGGGTCGACCGATCCAGTCCGGTGAGAAGTCGCGCCGAGTCGGCAGACTCAGCAAGTCTGTTCGCCGAAACCTTTGATCGCCGCGAGCCCGCGGTTCTCTGGAGGTATCGCAATAAGCAGGCCGAAGCAATCCTGCCGGTTGAAAGTGGGACGGACGTCGATGCGGTCATATCCCAGCTCGCCCTCGAGATCGAAAAGCGCGCGCGAACGCTTGTTGGCGAGACCGTCTCTATTGGCGTCGGAGGCGTCCACGCTGGTCCGGCTGGGATTCGCCGGTCACATGACGAAGCCCGTCAGGCACTGACGATCGGCCGGCGACTCAATGGACCTGGCCGGACCACGCATTTCTCCCAACTGGGCATCTACCGGTTGCTCTTCGCTGCTCGAGATCTTCCGGAACTCCGTGCGTTTCACGATGATGCGCTGAGTGCGCTGATCGACTACGATCAGGAACACAATTCGGAGCTCGTGAAAACGCTCGGAGCGTTCTTCGACGGCAAATGTGGCCCAAAGGAGGCATCGGCCATCCTTGGGGTGCATCGCAACACCGTCCTCTATCGCCTGCAACGTATTCAGGAACTGACCGGGCTCGACCTCGACGACGCCGAAGTTCGCCTGCGGCTGCACCTGGCATATTGTTCCCATGTTGCGCTCTACACCGATACTGCGAGAATCTCCACTAGCCGGATGCGTGGAGCGTCGACGTAACCGGAAGTGCTCGATCTCCGGCGACGCGCCGCGGCATGCAGAGAGGGAAGTGGGGTGATGCGTGTGACCTTCTGGTTACTGGTCGGAACTGCGCTGCTCATGGGCTGTTTCATGGCTATTCAGCCGGCAATCAACGGACAGCTCCGCTTCCGCGTGGGTTCCCCTGCCCAGGCCGCAATGATTTCGACCTCGGTGTCGACGATTTCTTTGCTGACCTTTGTCCTCCTCGTTCAACGACCCAGCTGGCCAGACGGAGAAATCGTGCGATCGACCCCATGGTGGGTCTGGACAGGCGGATTGCTTGGGGCGGTCTATGTTGCCGCCAGTATCTTTCTGTTGCAGCGATTGAGCGCGGCCGTGGCGTTTTCCCTCGTCATCCTTGGGCAAATGATTTGCGCGCTGATTCTCGACCACTTTGGTTGGCTTGGCCTCAGGGACCATGAAATCACTCCGGGTCGCTTACTCGGCGCTGGACTGGTTGTCGCCGGCGTGGCGTTGATCAGGCTCTTGTAAGGGGAGTACGATGAATGCAGAGTCCTTTGCTTTGGCGGAGATCGAGCGTGCACATGCTCAACGAGGTGACCTGTGGCACGAGTTTCTGCGCGTTTCTGACCTGAGCGTAGGACTCTACGTCATTCCTGCCGGTGGAACCGACCCGCAGTCTCCCCACGGGGAAGTCGAGGTGTACTACGTCATATCCGGAAAGGGAACGCTACGGGCGGGCGACAAGGAGTTTCCCGCCGAATCAGGATCAGTGCTCTACGTTGCCAAACACGTCCCCCACGAATTTCACGACATAACAGAAGATCTCCGTGTGCTGGTCTTCTTCGCGCCAGCGCATACCGGATGACGACTGCATGACCGCAAACGGCTGCACGCTAAGGTGGAGTGACATACCTCACACATCGATAAGGAGACAGCAGATCGTCAGGGAGGAGTATCCCAGCTGATACCATCACCCGAGTTCCGTGAACAGGGCTGGTGACGCTGCCCAGGCAGCTTCGAGAGACGTTCCTCATTTCACCTGGCGGCTCCGGTCGCATCTCGGTGACGGACCAAGGCACAATCCAGATCGCCCAGGCCGACACCAAGACTCTCGAGTATGTCTTGGGGAAAATTCTCGATCGATGTCCCGATCGATCATAAGCGAATGCGTCGTGAACCCGTCCCGGAGACCTGTGTACACGAAAAGTGTCCGGCCCCTTCGTTCGTTGGGAGCAGTCCCCGATCCACTGCCTGGATCATGATTCGGCCTCGACGCCGTCATCGAAATCTCTCGAAACCATCATCCACCGGCTGATACCCTGTCAATTTAATTGTTTCGTCAAGCGACAGTCGCTTTCTCGCGTTGTTCGACTCTCCGTGCACGATCGCGAAATCGACTCCCTCCAGCTCGACGCAGCGATGAATCAGCTGATTGAGATCGCGTTTGCTGACCCAGACGCTGATCAACCCCTCTCCCATCTCCGCCGAATGCCAGGGGGCGTCGTACGCGCCTATCCGAATCGCGATCGACGACAAACCGTCCGTCGCAAACTTCCGGGCGGTTGCCTCCCCAAAGCACTTCGAGACGCCATACATATTGACTGGCCAAACCGGAGCGTCCTCCGGGATCGGCGCAGCCAGCGGATATCCGAGCACTGCATGGATGCTGCTCGCGAAAATGACCCGCCTGCACCCTGCCTCCAGCGCGGCGCGAAAGATGTTGTAGGTGCCCTGAATGTTGTTCTCCAGCAGTGACGCATCGAAGTCCGCTTCCGGTGATGGGTCGGCCGCCAGATGAACGACGGTATCGATGCCGGCGCATGCCGCGGCACAGGCGGAAAAATCAGCAATGTTTATCACTGCTGCTGAATCCTCCGGCGCCAGCGGTCGGGACAGCAGGCCTTCGTCCCGATCCGGCAGATGGAAACGATAGTCGTCCCGGAATTCGGCGTAAAAGGCCGTGCCAATCCGGCCCGCTGCGCCTGGAAGGAGAATCGACCGTTTCTCGTCTGTTGCCATGGTCTCCTCCGCCATTTCTGATGAGTTCCGCATCATCGCTGAGCCACTCGATCCCGGTCATTCTGTATCATGAGAATCGTCGGCATTGAAGCATAACGTCGCCGCTCGGCGAAGATGGAATATGGGCGCTCAATGACAGTCGAGATTCGCATCGCGCCCTCGCTCGATGCCAGTGAAATCGAGCGGCTCGCCGACCTCCTGGTGTCGGTGGTCGACGCTGGCGCGTCGGTGGGCTATCTCCCGCCCATCGATGCAGGAGTGGCGCGGCACTATTGGCAAAGCGTATGCAAACCGGATGTCGTGCTTTTTCTCGCGGAGGTCGGCGGCGAGATCGCCGGAACCGTGCAGCTCGAACTCGCGTCGAAAGCGAATGCCCGCCACCGTGCGGAGGTCAACCGCCTGCTCGTCCACCCGTCATTTCGGCGACGCGGTATCGGTCGCCTGCTCATGGAAGTACTCGAACGCGAAGCGCGAACCCTCGGTCGAACCCTTCTCCACCTCGACACCCGCGAGGGCGACCCCTCCAATGATTTCTACCGCTCCCAGGGATGGACCGAAGCTGGCACTATCCCTCTCTGGGCCGAATCCGCCACCGGCTCCCTCGACGGCACAGTCTTCTATTACAAGGTTCTCGGATAAGACCTAAGTATCAGCCGAAGGCATCCAGTCCGGAACGGCGAAGACTTCAGCGGGATCGATCACCAATCCAGCAATCGCCGTGGACCGGACCAGGCCGTCTCCGAAGAGAATCGGTTCGTAATGCTGACCCACCAGAGCTTGGGCGTGGATGGTTTGGTCGTCCGGATCGACGATCCAGTACTCCTGTACTCCAAATGTTGCGTATGTGGCACGCTTTCGAATTCTGTCGATGGAGGTGCTCGAGGGAGAGACAATCTCTACGATCAGATCGGGAGGGCCGACAATGCCAATCCCTTGAATTCTCGACCGATTTTCCTTGAGCACGACGAGGATATCAGGCTGCAGGACGTCATGGTCGCTGAGGAAGACTCCAAAGGGAGCATGGTAGATAAGGCCAAGATCGTTGGTGTCAACATGGGCGCCAATAAGCTTGAGCAGCCGGTATGAAGCTCGTTGGTGCGGTTCGGCTGGCGCTGGGGACACGAATAACTCTCCTCCGATGATCTCGTAGCGCTTGCCGTCGTCTGGCAGAGAGGCCAGATCATCAGCGATATAGGGTCGTTCTGCTTGAATTGAGGCAACCATTACAGAAGATTCTCCAGTGTGAGTTGGTCGTGCAGTGAGGGTGCATACATTCTACTCTCTCACCATCACAGACACTGGTGGTTATTCCTTCGACAGGACGTGGACTCTGAACTCACTATCCACGACTTCGAACGGCGACTGTCATTCGTGTCGTCAAGCGGGCCTCACCGCCTCTACCGCAGCCGCGATCCGCCCCAGCGCCTTCTGCAAGTTCTCCTCGGAGTTCGCATATGAGAGTCGCAGATATCCCTCGCCATACCGCCCGAACGCCGTACCCGAAAGACCCGCCACGCCGTGGTCCTGCAACAGCACGTCGGCAAAGGGTTTGCTCTTCATCCCCACACCGGAAATATTCGGGAAGACGTAAAACGCCCCCTTCGGTCGCAAACAGCTGATACCGTCGATGGCGTTCAGTCCATCGACGATCAGATCGCGTCGCTTCCGGAAGGCCTCGACCATCGCCCTCACCTCATCCTGAGGCCCGGTCAACGCCTCCAGACCCGCTCGCTGCACGGCCATCGACGTGCAGGAATTGCTGTTCACCATCAAATTGGCGATGACCTGCGCAAATTCCTCCGGCATTGCGCCATACCCGAGCCGCCAGCCGGTCATCGCGTAAGTCTTCGAGAAGCCGTCGAGGATAATCGTTCGCTCCGCCATCCCCGGCATCGTCGCGATCGACACATGCTCGCCTTCGTACAGAATCTCGCTATAGATTTCGTCCGCCAGCACGGTCAGATCGTGCTCGACCGCCAGCTCCGCAATACGGGCGATTTCCTCCCGGTTCAACACCCCACCAGTAGGGTTCGCCGGGCTGTTGATGATCAGCAACTTGGTTTTCGGTGTA
>JBFWRO010000021.1:0-13440 GCA_050248865.1 Thermomicrobiales bacterium
TCGCCGTGCACTACAGCGTAGCACCATTGCTATTTCGCCGGTTGCCGGATATTGACGGGATGTGGACGCGAGTATCGCTGGTCAGTGCGATCCTCCATACCTTGAAGTCAGGCAAAGCCAGCTGCGCGTTGCCGCTCGGCGAATGCCGAGTCAATGCCTCTCGACCATTCCCGCTTGAGTGGATCACGAACTGAGACGGAAAGCGATCCCACGTTCTCGATCGACATCTCCACCTGATCGCCGTCCTGAAGCGCCCCAATTCCCTGGTGATTCGTCCCGCACAAAATAACGTCACCGGGAACGAGAGTCATATAGGAACTGATGAATGACAGAATCTCTGGTACCTGGTACTCCATGTCCCGTGTGGAATAATCCTGCCGAAGCTCCCCATTGACGGTCAGGGTAACCCGAAGGTTCTGGGCGTCAGCTACCTCGTCGGGAGTCACGATCGCCGGACCAAGAGGCGTGAAAGTATCGAACGACTTCCCGATCCGGCTGGGTCCGACTCTGCCGATGCCGCGAGCGGAAACGTCGATCGCGCACGTATATCCAGCGATCGCATTCAGCGCTCGGTCGTCCGCCGGAAGGTCCTTGGACCGCGCTCCGATCACGAGCGCGAGCTCGGCCTCGTGGTGAAAGATCTCCGCCGGATGATTGGGCAAAACAACAGTCCCTCCCGGCCCAATGACGGAATCCGGGCTCTCCAGAAACATGTCCTGCGTCTGCCGTTCCCTCTCTGTCCCTTCTCGATAATTCCCGAATGCAGCAATCAATTTCGGCGGACGGGGCACCGGCGCCTGGAGCGCAAGACCACTCTCTGCGAGTCCCTCCGCCGCCAGTCGCTCGACGTGCGCCCGACGGTCCTTCAACACCCCGAGGATTCTCGGCATTCGATCGGAAGCCGTACGAAATGGAATGTCACTGAACGCGCTCGACACATCGACGACCGTCCCGTTCCGCTGGACACCGATGCGATTGTCATAGGTCAGAACGAGCCTCATGCCGCCGAACCTCCTGTTGCCGCAACCGGATGCTGTGCATCCGCCTTGACCCGCTCACCGGCCTCGCGATCCACTCCTCGCTTCCACTCCCGCTTCAAGTCATCTTTGACGTACAGCGTGTATGAGCCGATCTCCGAGATCGAAGTGATCATCTCATCGCCGTCCTGCATCGATCCGAGCCCCTGATGATTTGTGCCACAACAGATGACGTCTCCGGGATGGAGGGTGGTCATTGCCGAGATGTACGTGAGGAGTTCGGAGACAGGTCGTTCCATGTCACTCGTCGAATAGTCCTGACGCCGTTCGCCGTTGACATCAACGGTCACATGGAGATTCTGAGGGTCGGGAATTTCGTCCTTTGTCACGATCCATGGGCCGAATGTGGCAAAGGTGTCGAACGATTTCCCAAGAAAGCTGTTGATGCCTGAGCGACCAAGCCCTCTCGCCGACACATCGTTGTACACGGTGTATCCGAAGACCGCGTCCAGAGCCTCGGTTTCGGAAAGATCTTTGGCTTCACGTCCGATGACGACCGCCAGCTCAGCTTCGTGATGAAAGATGTTGGCCGGATGAGGAGGCAGAACAACCGTATCGCCGTCACCGCGAATCATTTCCGGGGACTTGAAAAAGAGATCGAGAATCTGCAAGGGCCTGTCGGTGAACTCGCGGTAATTGCCCATCAAACACACGATCTTCGAAGGTCGCGTCAGAGGCGAGTGCAGCTTGACCTCGGAAATTGGCTTACCACCTCCGCCGATTGATCTCTGCTCGAGCTTCGGTCGAAGATCGTCGAAGTGAGTAATCAAATCGGGAAGGAGGTCGTCCGGAGACAGTGGATGATACGTATCCAACAGATCGGTCACGTCGAAAACCGTCGCGTTCCCCGAAACAACCCCGAGGCGATGGTCATCGAACATGGCGAATCGCATGGCGGCACCCCCTTCGTCAAGTCACGGACGACTCAATCAAACCCATAAACCATTCGCATCACGAAAGGCGGCAAGGCCGGTTTTCACGGAAACAGTGCCGCCGACCAAACATTGTTGCCTTTAGAGCAAAAGTCCCATCGTTTGCCCCGCCGTATGTTGATAACCCGTGTGAAGTTAGTGTAGCAGACGACGAGAGAGGGCGGCCTCAGCGGGCCAGCCGCTCGAGATACTCGCAGGTGGCAACGGCGCCAATTCGGAAGTCCTCCAGCCGGTACCACTCGTTCGGCGCATGCGCGTTGCAGCCCGGGAGCGACCATGCGAAGAAAATCAGATCGGCATCGAGCGCTGATTTGAAATCCTGAGCGATGGGAATGGTGCCGCCTATGCGAATCACGGCCGGATCCTTGCCAAAGAAATCCCGCAGCGTGTCCTCCGCGGCCACCAGCGCAGGATGTTGGCGATCGATCGCGTAGGGAAGCGCCCATCCGTCTCGCCGCATAAACTCCAGCGTGGCCCCCATCGGGCAATGTGCGATGGCATGCTCTTCCAGAAGCTCAAGAATCTCCGCCGGGTCCTGGTCGGGAACGAGCCGGCACGTAATTTTCAAGTGTGCTTCCGCAGGGGTGACCGTTTTCGATCCGCTCCCCTGGAACCCGCTCCACAGACCGTTGATGTCCAGCGTCGGCCTCAACCACAGCCGCTCCAGCGGATAGAATCCCGGTTCACCCCAAAGCTCTGTCGCGCCCACCTGGCCAAAATACGCGCTTTGATCGAATGGCACCGCGTCGAGCTCCTGCCGCTCGCGATCTGTCGGGTCATTGACGGCGTTGTAGAAACCGCTGACCGCCACCCGTCCCGACTCCTCATGAAACGAGGCAGCCAGCACAGACATTGCCTGCGCCGCGTTTCTGACGCTGCCGCCGTACAAGCCGGAATGCATGTCGGTCGAGGCCGTCCTGAGCACGATTTCGCAACCGACGACACCCTTTGTGGAGATCATGATCGAAGGCGTGTTCTCGTCCAGCATCATCCCGTCGGCACTAATCACGAAGTCTGCATTGACCGAACTCGCGTTCGCTCGCAGATATGGCGCAACCGACGGGCTGCTGATCTCCTCCTCACCTTCGAAAAAGAACACCAGGTTGATTGGCGGCGCCCCGTGTGCCGCGGCCAGTGCTTCGACAGCAAGAATCGTTGTCAGCAGGCCAGCCTTGTCGTCTCCAGCTCCTCTGGCGTAAATCTTTCCATCGCGGATCTCCGGTTCGAACGGTGGTGATTCCCACAAATCGAGCGGATCAGGGGGTTGCACGTCATAGTGCGCGTAAATCATTGCCGTTGGTTTGCCCGGATCAACGCGCCAGCGACCGACGACCAGCGGGTGCCCACCCGTTTCCAGTAGTTCGACCTCCGGCACACCCGCCTTTTCGAGACGCCTGACCACCCACTCTGCAGCAGCGCGCACATCTTCCGCGTGCTCCGGCAACGCGCTGACACTCGGGATGCGCAGAAACGCAAAAAGCTCAGCGAGATGCGCTTCTTCGCGCTCGGCAAACCACGAGGACCAGACAGACTCTTTCACGCAGCACGCTCCTCGAGCCGATTATTTGGCACACAGGTTCCGTTGGCGCAACTAGAGAAGGGCATTCACCAGAATCTGGCGGATTACTTGCAGGCCCAGGATAAGAATGATCGGGGAAAGGTCGATGACGCCCGTCGAGGGCATCACGCGGCGGATCGGCGCCAGCATGGGCTCCGTGATTTGAACGAGAATTTGTCCGATCTGCGACCGATATCCAGGATCGAACCAGGACAGCAGCGCCCGGCCCAGAACGAGAAACGTCAGAACAGTGAAAAAGAGGTTCAGCAGAGAGGCAAGATCAGAGGTTGACATCGAGCAACCCCCGATCGCGCCCAGCGAGGATCGCGATCACGTCCTATCCTCCCGACTGGTCGATCGGCACCGGCTCGGCGCCGCTCGCCAGAAGTTCGGCCGACTTTCGCACGGCGTTGACGATTGTTTGATACCCGGTACAGCGGCAAAAGTTACCGTGAAGCTCGTGGCGGATTTCTTCTTCTGTTGGATTGGGATTGCGGCTGAGGAGCGACGCCGTGGTCATAATCATCCCCGGCGTACAATAGCCGCACTGCAGACCATGCTCTTCCCAGAACGCTTGCTGAATCGGGTGGAGCATGCCAAAGGGAGCAAATCCCTCGATAGTCGTCACCGATTTGCCATCGGCCTGAACGGCAAGCACCGTGCAGCTCTTGGCGCTCACGCCATCGACCAGCACCGTGCACGCTCCGCACTGGCTCGTATCGCATCCCGTATGCGTTCCGGTGAGTCCCAGATGGTCGCGCAGGAATTGGACGAGCAGCGTCCGCGGCTCGATATCCGCACCTTGCTCTTTGCCATTGACTGTGATCGTAACTGGCACCGTGCTCAACGACTTCACTCCCCCATACCCTTGTCAACCGCATCCGTCTACGAAGAACCCGTGGCCTTGCCCTCGAGACAGCCAAAGAACTGTCCGACGATTTGCCGGGCCGCGGGTTGCACCATGCGCGCGCCGACGCGGGCAATCGTGCCCCGCACGTTGGCGTCGCCGGTGTACTGCACGGTGGTCACACCGGCGTTTTCCACCAGCGTCAACTTCCCGACACCACTTACCTGTCCCTGAGGCCCGCTACCCTCGACTTCCATGGTGTAGCTCTCAGGCTCGATCTTGTCGGTGATTTTCACGCGACCACCGAAGGTTCCCTTGATCATGGCGATGCCGATCTTCATCGTCGCCGAGTATTCGTCCTCACCGATTTTTTCCAGCTTTTCACAACCCGGCAGGCACTGTTTGAGCACGTCAGGATCGAGGAGAAAGTCCCAGACCTGCTGCCGTGGTGCTTGGAAAGTGTGCTCACCGACAAGTTCCATATGATCCTCCAATGTGAGCAGGCCACCGCCTGCGGCACGTGGCAATGCGACAGTCTATCACGGCAAATTTCGCCAGCCGCCGCCGGTCGACCATGTTACGGCGCCTCGTTCGATCCGAAGAGCGAAGCGACGATCTCCGCGTCGTGCTCGAATGCCAGCGCCGGCAGATCATCTGGCCCGAACCAGCCCAGCCGATCGAGATCATCGCTGGGCAGGGGGTCGCCCATCACGGTTTCACTGAGATAGACCAGAAGGACCACCGGTTCGCCCGGGTACGAACGCACGGTCAGGAGTTCGCCGATTTTCACGTCGAGTCCGGTTTCTTCCCTGACCTCTCGGGCCGCGGCTTCCTCGACGACCTCACCCCTTTCCACAAAACCCGCCGGGAGACTCCATCGTCCAGCCTCTCGTGAACCAGGAGCGCGCCTGCCGAGCAAAATTCGGCCATCCTCTACGATCACGACCGCCACAGCCAGTTTGGGATCGAGCCACGTGACCGCTCCGCATGATACACAGACAGGGCGCAGGCGCCCTTGCCGCTCTTCCTCGATAGTTGCGCTGCCACACTGCTGGCAGTACATCATCCCGGGCATCTGCATCCCCATCGGTCACGACTTCGAGTTCTCTTGCACGTCATACTATGCATGCTGCCGGTCAAGGCTGAGCTATTCCGGCCAAAACATTCTACGCATTGACACGATCGAAACAGATGAAGAACGGAAACATGCCATGAACGATCAGCAGCGAGGGTACGCGGCCTACTGGAAGCGCGTTTCGATCAAGCTGGGCCTCAGCGATGCAGCAAAGCGTCTGGGAGGAGATATCCGCGGTTCGCATCTGAGCTCCTTCGAACAGGGGAAGGAACATCCGCTGACCGGTGAGCAAATCGAGGCGTACATTGCCCTGCTCGATCAACTCATTGCCGAACGCCCGCCGATCACCGAAGAGATGGTGGAGGAGGACGCTGGCACTTCCTGATCAGGACGATTACTCGGGAACTGAACGCCCTTTCCCGTCCGTTTCGTCGCCTTTGAAGACTGAAATTGCCACCGGTCAGTCATGATGAGGGCCGTGAAGGCACTACTCCCCGAAGAGCTCAAAGAAAACCCGGACCGCTTGCAAGCGGTCCGGGCCGAAGGATACGAATGACTGGAGTCGTCCTAGCCTCGTACCGGAGCTGTCGCTTTCCGCATCATGGCTGCCAGCACGACCAACGCCCCGGCTGCAAGCGCAAAGAACTGCGATGCATTGCTCGTTTCCGTCGCCAGGGTTCCGATGCCCGTCGAGGGCGTGTGAGTCACCGTTTCACTGGTTGACGCAGTGCCGCCAACCGCTGAGTCCGCCGGCGCAACCAATGGCAGCGCCGTCAACGTTCCGGCGCCAGCTTCGCCAATCGCCATCACGACATACACCTGTCCGGCTTCGAGTACGGTGCCAGGCAGATCGAGTGCCACTGCGCCGCCACTGGTGAGGAGCACCTGAACATCGTAACTGCCGGCTGGAACTTCGAGGAATCCGCTCGAGTCAGGGAACGCCAGACCTTCAACCAGTGCGGAACCGTTTGCCGTGACATCGACTTCGGGAGCATCCGGTGAGGCATGGATAACTTGCAGCCGTGCATTTCCTTCCGTGACCGGGCTGAGATCGAGCGGATAGATCTGCGCTCCGATTTCGGCGAGGTACCCGGCAGCGACCACGTCGTAGCCGGCCCCGGCCTCGAGCGTCAGGGACGCCTCGATGACCGCGCCAGAGGTATCTGCGCTGCCCGCCACGGTTACCGCAACATCGTAGGTACCTGCCGGCAACGCAATCACATCGGTTGCCTGCCCGAAGGCCAGATTCGTGATGGCAGGCTCACCATTAACCCAGATATCGACCGCCGGGGCATCCGGTGAGGCGTGTGTGATGCGAACGCGCGCGTCGTCCGCCTGCGCTGACGCCCCACTTCCCAATGCCATAACGCCGAATCCTGCCATAAAGGCCAGGGCTATCGCGATACGACCTACGCGAGCCGAAAAACTCCTGATCATCGTCATTCCTTTCCCCGTCTAGTCCCACGTCTTTGACTGCGCTGGAGGACATCTCGACCAGCAATAATCTGATCCTACACTACAGGTTTAGTTATTGCAAGCGGTCAGACCAGGAATGACGATCTACATCGTCCCAGAACACCGGTGCCGCACGTACAATCGCCGTACGGCGCTCATTCGTGAGAAGAGGAGTTTTCGATTGACCACGTACCAGTTGCAGGCGTCACACATCATCGCGTACCAGGCCGGACAGCATCGTCACCTTCGTGATGGAGTAGTGGTCTGGGAAGGAAACTCCATCGTGCATGTGGGATCCTCGTACGAAGGACCGGTCGATACGGCGATCGACGCACAGGACTGCATCGTGACGCCCGGCTTCGTCAATACCCATGCACATCTCTCTGGCTCACCTCTCGACAAGTCTTTCATCGAAGATCGCGGCAGCAGACAGTTCTACCTGTCGGGGCTCTTTGAGTACCTCCCCGTCCGCAATGCTGCTCAGGACACGGAGGCAAGTCATGCGGCGCTGCACTTTTCCATGGCGGAAATGCTCAGAAGCGGCACGACCACGGTGCTGGAGATCGGAAGTCATGGCCAGGCCGCGATCGACGCAGCCGGTGAGGCAGGTCTCCGGCTCTATATGGGTCTCGGCTACCGATCAGGGAGCTGGCATGCGGATGACGGTCGTCGGGTCACGTACACATGGAACGAAGAGGCGGGTTTCAAAGGCCTCGATTCGGCCCTCTCGCTCGTGCGTGCCCTGAACGAGTCCCCGGAGGATCGCATTCGCGGCTGTCTCAGCCCAATGCAGATCGACACATGCACAGCCGAACTGCTCCTGGCCTCGAAATCGGCGGCAAACGAACTCGGCGTCCCCTTGACGCTTCATGCCTCCCAATCAGTCTCGGAGTTTCAGGAGATGACCCGCCGTCACGGCCGCACTCCCATTGAATGGCTTGCGGACATTGGCTTTCTGGGGCCCGAGGTCATTCTGGGCCACGCGATCATCACGGCAGGCAGCAGCTGGACGAACTATTATGGTGACGATCTGTCTATCCTTGCCCAGACCGGAACGAAGGTCGCCCACTGCCCATGGGTCTTCGCCAGACGCGGGATAGCCATGGAAAGCTACGCTCGCTATCTTGATGCCGGCATCACCATGACGCTGGGCACTGACACATGTCCTCAGAGCATGATCGAGGCCATGAGGTGGGCTGCGGTCGTCAGCAAGCTCGTGGAGAGGAGGACCGATGTCGCTACCGCCGCCGACGTGTTCAACTCGGCGACGCTCTCTGGCGCCGAGGCCCTTGGACGCGAAGACCTCGGTCGCATCGCGCCCGGAGCCAAGGCAGATATGGTGATCTGGAACGCCGAGAGCCTCTGCATGACTCCGCTGCGCGATCCGATCAAAAATATCGTGTACAACGCCCAGGGGGCCGATGTTCGCAGCGTCGTCATCGACGGCGACTTCTGCCTGCGCGACGGCGTGATACTCGGGTTTGACGAGCGCGCCGCGGTGCGTGACCTCCAGGAGGCCGCCGAACGGATGTGGCCAGCCATGGAGCGCGTCGATCGTGACGGTCGATCAGTCGACCAACTGTCCCCGCAGTCATTTCCCCCATTTCAGGAATGACATGGTTGCGGAGAGCACGCAGCTACTCTGGCACGCTGTAACCCGGCGCGCTGCCGGGATCGAGTGCCCGTGCGAGATAGGCCCCGATCTGCGGCCGCCACAGTCGCCACAGCCTCGAAAGATCCCCAACGGGATCATCTGACCAGTCGACGCGAAGATCGGTGGTTGGCCAGCTCACTGTATCGACGATGAGCATTCCGGCCGAGTGCACCGGCCCGGCTTCTCCCCCCGCATCGAGTCCAGCCACAAGCGCGGCCAGCAGGCGATCGCCGAATTGGCCGGAGGCATCACGATAGCTAGCCACCATTCGCTCAGGCACAGCAGAACTCGCCAGCAGATTTCCGGCGGCGGCGGCGCCATGCGCAATTGCAGTGGCGTTTGTGCCGAGGCAGTGATCACCCGTCCAGACAGCCGTGTTTCCCCGCGCATCCACCACCGCCAATTGCCGGTAAGCGATCAGCGGCGACCCTTCTGTGACGCTGCCCATCGCCTCTTCCGCCGTCAACCCTGAGTCGATCAGATCGAGGAGCCGGTGACCAAGCTGAGGATCGGTAATGTTCTGACTGCATGCGGCGCCAACTCCCGCCCTGACATGCGCGCACCTCGCAGCAACCGCGGGGCTCGACGAACTGATCACAATCCCAAGCGACCCGGTAGCCTCATCGAGCGCGGCAAGTGAAAACGTCATGATGGGTCCGAGCCGGAAATGACGGCGGTGACATCAATTTCCACGAGCCACTCGGGTCGAGCAAGAGCGGTCACGATCACACCAGTTGAAACGGGAAAGACCCCCTTCAGCCAGCGCCCCATGACCTGATATACCGGCTCTCGATAACGGGGGTCTGTGAGATACACGACCACTTTGACGATGTCTCCCACCTTCGAGCCCGCCTCAGCGAGTAGCGTGGCGATATTCTGCATCGCCTGTTCTGTCTGTACGGCAACGTCGCCCACCCCGACTGATTCCGCCGTGTCCAGCCGCTGCCCAACCTGACCACGCAAAAAGACCATGTTCCCGGCGACGACTGCCTGGCAGAGATCGTTGTCCAGCTTCTGGTCAGGGTACGTATCGCGCGTATTGAAGGGCCGGATTCTTTGATGCGTGGTCATCCCTGTCCGCCTCCGGCTGGTTCACGATTCGGCATCACCCGGTCGGAGAGCCCTGCTGACTGCTGGACGGCCCGCAGCGAACGGTCCCAGTCGAAGCTGCGATAGACGGCTGCCAAATTGGCGAATGGCGGGGATTGAGCGAACAGCTGAAAGGTCAGTCGATGGCCCGCGTAATCAGAATTGATCAGATCGCGCCCAAAGGCCAGCAGTTTGCGCCGGTCGTCGGCTTGCCATTCATCGTTGATCGTGTAGAACTTCTGAAGCCAGGGGGCAATCTCCTCGAGATAAAAGGTCGCGACATCCGGCGTCACCACGATCTGTCCACCACAAAGCTCCCGCGCGATGTGCATCATCTCCGGAAGTTGTGAGCTGGCCAGAACCCTCCCGGTATAGAGAAGCGACTGGTTTGGCATCAACAGGCCCCCCGGACTCATTTCCGCCTGATCGATCGCCGCCGTCAGATGAGCATTGATTCCTTCCCGATAGACCGCCAGCATCGCCAGTTTCTCCTGTACCGCCTGCTGGCGGTCCAGTCCCGTTTGCCGGACATTGAACAGCGCCGTGCCGATCAGCAAGTCAGCGACTCGTAGCGTTCTTTGCACAAACGGAAATGCGCTGTAGCGATGCAGCGTCGCCCGGATGTACGCGGCGGCCCTGGTATGGCGATAGAACAGCACATTCTCCCAGGGAACCTCGACGTCATCGAAAATAACGAGCGTATCGATTTCATCGAACCGGTTCGACAGCGGATAGTCCTCGATCGGCCGCCGCCCGGCGAAACCCGTCCGGCAAATGTGCTTGAGCCCCGCCTGGCCCATCTCCACGATGAACCCAACCGCGTAGTCGGATAACTGGTCGTCGCCCCAGTTGGCAATTGTCGGCTTGACAAACGCCTGATTCGCGTACGCTGCCGCGGTTTCGTACTTTGCGCCGCGAACGACGATACCGTTATCCGTTTCCCGCACCACATGCAGCAACATATCCGGGTCCTGATCCTGCGGGCGTTTCGAACGGTCGCCTTTGGGATCAGTGTTCGCAGAGACATGGAACGGATCTTCATGCACAGCCCGGTCGACGTGGCGCCGGATGTTTTCAGAGAATGTGGGATCGACCTCATTCAGCAGGTTCTGACCGTCGTAGAGCGACCACATCTCGCCGACGGTCTCATCGCCAACCCGCGTCACCACACCACCAACGTCATCGAATACCGCGTCCACCGCAGCCCGTTTGGCTCGCCAGTCTTCCCGCGTGTGTGGGAGTTTGGGACCGATGGCATTCAGTTCACCGAGAACCGGATCGACATAGGTCATCACATCCCTGTAGCGAGCTTCGTGCGCCATGTCATAGATCCGCGCCCGGATATCGACCACGGGCTTGAACATCCGGTGCGAGGTGACGTCCCTCACTCGCTCCCCATCGATGTAAACCTCCCGGCCATCACGAATGCTTTCCCGATAGTCGTCGCCGGTCCGGATCATCGTTGCGCCTCCTCTTCGGGTGGCTCGTCCCAGATAGGGTCAGGAATCGTTGCCTGTTCACCGGCACGATCGGGCAGATGCAAAATCTCAGCGAACGATCGCCGGCCATACACCAACGGCATGCCGTGACTGCTCCCCGCGTGCTCGACCCGCCCGATGAAGATCGAGTGCGTGCCGACCTGATGGCTCGCCACTACCTGGCAATCGAACCAGGCCACGGCACCGCTCAGCCGGGGCGCTCCACTCGGCGCTGCAGTCCATGTGGAGGAAAGAAAATCGTACGGTGAGCCATCCGGTGGATGACCTGCAAAACTCTGAGCCGTGCGCCGTTGGTCGGCCCGCAGCGCCGAAATTGCGTAAACCCGGTTTTCTCGAACCGCCGCCTCCAGCGGATTGCGGCGATTGATGCAGATCAGCACCGTCGGCGGATCAGCAGAGACAGACGTGACAGCGGACACGGTTAAGCCAAACCGACCAGCCGGCCCGTCAGTTGAGGCGATCCACACGCTGGACGCCACCTTACTCATAGCGTCGACAAAATCTTGCCGGATGTCGATTCCCTGGCTGTTCACGTTTTCATCCTGGCGCGGGCGCGGTGCGTCTGATTTTTGAGCCCCCGCTTCCCCGCAGGCTCCTCAACCGTCAATGGTGCATCATTCTTGCGAATTCCGCGTCGTATCTGATGCCCGGAAGGCCCATCGAACATGAAACCTGACCGACGTCTAATCGCCCTGATCGCGCACGACGGCAAGAAAACGGAAATGGTCGCCTTCGCCAGGCAGCACTCAGCTCATCTCTCACGTTTCTCACTTGTCGGCACCGCAACCACCGCCGCGAATGTGACCGCTGCCACCGGACTGACAGTCGAGCAAGTGCTCTCCGGTCCTCTTGGCGGGGATGTGCAAATCGCCGCTCGGGTCGTTAGTGGCGAGATCGCCGCCGTCATCTTTCTGGTCGACCCGTTGAATGCGCATCCTCACGATCCCGACATACAGGCCGTGCTCAGGGTGTGTAACGTGCATGATGTCCCGGTTGCCACCAACGTGGCGACTGCCACGATTCTGATCACGTCGAGCGCCTTTGCCGAAGGCAGCTAAACGCCGCTTCGCATCGCTGTCAGCTCGGCCTTTCGCACCTCTCCCAGCTCGGCAAGCGACGTCATCCAGGCCTTTGTGCGGGGTTTCATCGTTTCCACAATGGTCTGGGCGATCACCAGATCGCGATACCACTTCCGGTCGGCCGGCACGATGTACCACGGAGCGTTCGCGGTGGAGCACTTCGCCAGGGCGTCTTCGTAGGCTTCCTGATAGGCATCCCACCATTCGCGCTCTTCCCAGTCGCCGACGGAAAGCTTCCAGGCCTTGTCAACCTCTGTTTCGCGAGCCAGCAACCTCTCCTCCTGCTCCTCCTTGCTGATGTGCAGGAAAAACTTCAGAACGATCGTGTTGCTGTCGGTCAGCAGGCGCTCGAACGCATTGATATGGTCGTACCGTTTCCTCCAGACATCGACGGGCGCCAGCTCTTTCACGCGCACCACGAGCACATCTTCGTAATGAGACCGGTTGAAGATGGCAATCTTGCCTCGCTCCGGTGTTCGCCGGTGAACCCGCCACAGAAAATCGTGCGCCAGCTCGATCTCCGTCGGCACCTTGAACGACCAGGTGTGAACACCGAGTGGATCGACGGCCCGGAAGACGCTCTTGATCGTGCCATCCTTGCCGCTTGTGTCCATGCCCTGCAAAACGACCAGCACCGAACACTCATCGGCTGCGTAGAGAAGATCCTGCAGCTCGTTGAGCTCGGCGGCCAGCGCGCCCAGCCGCGCCTTGCCTTCGCCCTTGGTCAAACCACCATTCTCACGCGTATCGATCCTGGCCAGGTTGACGCGGCTCCCCGGCTCTACCCTGATCGCTTTCGGCATGTACACCTCCCTGCTCACCGTTGTCTGAAGCCGCCCAATGTTACCGAACCAGAGCCGACCGCCGGGCCAGCGCTACGCCTGCCAGGGCGAATCCCGCCCCAACGAGCTGATAGAGACCGATGTCGTCATCAAGAAAGATCACCGCAAGCACGCCAGTCGTGACCGGGATCAGGAACAGGTAGGGGACCGTTCGCCCAGCGGTTTGTCTGCCAATGGCCCAGCTCCATAACGTGTAAGCAATGAACATCGACATCACCGCCGCATAAAGCACGGCTGCCCAGCCTCGCCACTGCATCGCTTGCCAATCCTGGTCGAGCACCGAGCCGAAGGTGAACGGAATAACGGCGATCAAACCGACGAGCACAGACCAGGCCGTAGTCACCGGCGCGCCGTACCGACGAACAAGTTGCTG
>JBFWRO010000022.1:0-13313 GCA_050248865.1 Thermomicrobiales bacterium
CTGCGGGCCGGAGCGCCGATTCAGGATCTGAATGCCGTGCGCATCCCGCTCAGTCTGGTCAAGGGGGGAGGATTCCGCCGGGAGATTGCAGCCGGGCGCGTGATCACGTTGATTCTCTCGGATGTGCTCAGTAACGATCCTCGCATCATCGCCAGTGGGCCGACGATTGCCGGAACGCACTCAGCCAGAGAAGCGCTGCAAACGCTCGAGACCTACGATCTGATCGAACATATTGCGCCGCAGGTCATTTCGTTCCTCAGGCAATCTGATGAACCACCGGAGTCCGTCTATCCCTACGATGTGGTGAGAATTGTCGGTGACAACGCGACTGCGATCGACGCGGCGATGGAGCATTGCCGGAGTATCGGTCGTCACGCGCGGATTGTCTGGCGGCAGGTCGAAGGCGAGGCCAGCGAACTGGGTCGAACCTGGGTAGACCTCCTGAGCCAGGAGCAACTCGCTGACGTGCTCATCGGGGGAGGCGAGGCCACGGTGACTGTTCGGGGCGATGGACTCGGCGGTCGGAATACCGAGTTTGCCCTTGCTGCGGCACTCGAGCTCGATCGCCGCGGCCTGGCCGGCTGGACTGTGGCAAGCCTGGCCACCGACGGCCAGGACGCGCTGACTGATGCCGCCGGAGCGATCGTCGACGGCGAGCTGATCAGGCGGGCGCGCGCCAGAGGACTCGATCCGGCCGATGCGCTCCGCAGGAACGACTCCGGCTCCTTGTTGAAAGCGCTGGGATGCCTGGTGATGCCGGGACCGACCGGCACCAACGTCAACGATCTCTACTTTGCCGTTCGCGACGACGCTACGTAGTCGCTGGCCCGTCGCTGCCCTGTGCTCCATCCGGCATTTGCTATGATGCGATGAATGGTTGACGATCTGTTTTAGCGACCGGACACAGCACATGCAGGGAGCCAGGGCACTCGTTCGCGTTCTCGAGGAATCGGGCGTGCGACATATTTTTGGTCTGCCGGGTGACACCGGTATGGCGTTCTACGAAGCGCTGCGAGAACGATCGGACACCGTGACGCATGTCATGACCCGGGACGAGCGATCGGCCTCATTCATGGCCGATGTGTATGCCCGTGCCTCTGGCCGCGTTGGCGTTTGTGAAGGACCAAGCGGCGGTGGTGCGACCTACATCGTTCCTGGTGTTGCCGAGGCACAGGGATCGGCCATTCCGCTCCTCTGCCTGACCAGCGACACTCCGGTGAACCAGCGAGGTCGAGGGGTCCTGACCGAGTTCGACCAGGAAGCGCTTTTCCGGCCGGTCACCAAATGGGCGCACCGTGTCGATTCATCGGTGACGCTCGCCGAGGCAACGCGGCGAGCGTTGAGGATGGCCACAACGGGGCGGCCAGGAGCAGCGCACCTGAGTCTGCCGACGGATACCCTCGAAGGGGAGACACCCGATGCATCGGTCTACGGCGATCCCACGTTCGGAGCGGCGCCGTCGCTGAGGTCTCGCGCCGATTCCGCGCTCGTCGAGCGAGCGGCCCGAATGATCGAATCGTCGCGGCGACCGGTCATCGTTGCTGGCGGCGGCGTGTTGACATCGGATGCTGCCGAGGCCCTGACCGCATTTGCCGAAACCATGCTCGTGCCGGTCGCAACGTCGATCAATGGAAAGGGCAGCATTGCCGAAACGAGTCCCGTCGCGGCGGGGGTTGTCGGCGGAAACGGCGCCTGGCCATTCACGAATCAGCTCGTATCGGACGCCGATCTGGTCATTTACGCTGGCTCCCGAACAGACTCGACCACGACACACCACTGGCGTGTGCCGTCGCCAAGCGACGGACCGCTGGTCATTCAGATCGACGCGGAGCCGTGGGAGATCGGCAACAACTACCGCCTTGGCGTTGGATTGCATTGCGATCTCAGGCTCGCATTCGAGGATCTCCTCGAGGCCAGTCAGCCCGAACGGGAGACCCTCGATCGGCGCAGGTCGCGTCTGGCCGAGATCAACGCTGCGAGGGGCGCGCACTGGGAGCGCGTCGCTGTGGAGGCAGCTAGTCGCGACGTTCCCGTCAAGCCCCAAGTTGTGATCAACGCGCTGCGCAGCGCGCTTCCTGACGAGGCGCTGATCGTCGCCGATCCTGGGACCCCGACACCATTTCTGGCCGCGCAGTACGAATTGCGCAAAACCGGGCGCACCACGATCATCCCTCGCGCTCACGGCGGGCTCGGCTATGCAATTCCGGGGGTTGTGGGTGCCGCGTTCGCGGCAGAAGGTAAGCGTGTCGTGGGCGTGACCGCCGATGGGAGTTTCGGAATGTCGTGTGGTGAGCTCGAGACGATCACGAGACTGAATCTGCCGGTTGTTTTGATTCAATGCAGCAACAATACGTTCGGCTGGATCAAGGAACTGCAGCATCTCTATCACGGTGACCGGTATTTCGGCGTCGACTTCAATCCGGTCGACTACGCGGCGATCGCACGTGGATTCGGCATGCAATCGCGTCATATCGAGGATCCAGCATTGGTGGAGCCGTCGATTCGTGAAGCCCTTGCCGACGGCAGACCCTGGTTTCTCAACATCGTCACGGAATCGCAGATTACCGAAACGCCCCCAGTCGCCGCCTGGCAGGTTGCCGAAGCGGCACTGGCCCGGGGTGAGCAGACAACTCACCACTGAACGAGGACGGCATGCCGCCAACTCCCATCATGCTCGATGTCGATACCGGCATCGACGATTCACTGGCCATCGCGCTGGCCTGTGCTTCACCCGAGATCGATGTTGTGGCCGTCTCGACGGTGGCTGGCAACACCTCGATCGAACACGCCACACGAAATACGCTCGATGTCCTGGCATTTCTCGGCGCGACCGGTGTACCCGTCTACCGAGGCGCCAGCCGGCCGCTGGCGCGACCCCTCGTGACGGCCGCGCATGTGCATGGGTCCAACGGCCTGGGCGGGGCGACGCTGCCGACCGCGCAGCGGGCAGTTGAGGCTGCGAAAGGTCCGGCGACGATGGTTCGCCTGGCCCAGCAAATGGCTGGGGAGCTGACGCTTGTTTGCGTTGGTCCGCTGACCAATCTGGCAATCGCCCTGAACGTCGAACCCGACCTCCCATCGCTGGTGAAATCCGTGGTCATCATGGGGGGTGCGTACCGTGTGCAGGGGAATATGACCAAGGCCGCCGAGTTCAATTACTTTGTCGATCCCGAGGCCGCGGCGCAGGTCTTCACGGCCCCCTTTCCCGAGATCATCGCCCTGGGACTGGATGTAACGCATCAGGCCCCGATTCCGCCGGAGTGGTGGCGAGCTGCCAGCGGGCGCCGGACGCCGGCCCAGGATCTCTTCCACCGAGCATTCCGGGAATCGTTCGAGGTCAATTCAGATCGCACGCACTACATGCACGATGCCATGGCTGTTGCCGCGGTGATCGATCGTTCGATCATCGAGACGGAAAGACGGGTGGTCGCCGTTGATGGCGGCGTCGACGAACGCGGCGCCTCGCGCCTGACGTCCGCGCCGCCGCTGACAGATGTCGCCGTGAATGCCGACGTCACCCGCTTCTCGTCGATGATGCAGGAACTTCTCGCCCTTCTGTGATCCAACCTGGGCTGACAAGACAGACAGCCGCGGGGTAGAATGCGCCGCAATCCTGAACGGAGAGTCACCCGACGACATAATCCGTTTGTGATTCATGTTTGAGGAGGTCAGCAGTGGCCGATTCGATCGTCGAGCAGGTATCGATCCAGGACCGAGACCTCCTGCTCCGCCTCAGTCTCTATTTCGACTCCTTCGACCAAAAAGTCCGCCAGGGCCAGGGCTGGTTCATCTTCAATGCCGAAGGTGGGCGAGGGAACCGGATCTCGACCTTCATCGAAAAGCGCCTGAACGAGCACCGGCCCGGTGTCCATTCCTTCGTCATTTCCTGGCGCGATTTTGCGCTTAGTGCGTATGTCAACGAGGTCGGTTTGCCACAGCTCGAGCCGCAATCGCTTTTCCCTGGAGCCGCTCCAAGGCTAACCCGGGAGGTTGCTTTTGCCCGTCAGGTCACTGACGACGTCTGGCAGCGATGCTCCTCCAGCGAGATGTTGATGCTGGTTGGCCTGAAGCCAGCGCATCACCATGAGGTCGAGTTCCTCGACCGGGCGATCGAGGAGCGCTATCGCCAACGCCTGGCGACGATTCTGGTCACCCCTGAGACGCCACAGGAACTCGAGGCCGAGGTCGATTCCGTCGACCCCACGCTGCAACTGTGGGACAGACTCTTCACGAGGATGTACGAGACAAGCCTGGTGGCGCTCTAGGAGAAATTCCGCGAACCGCGAGGTGAATCAGGCGGTGCGCTGCAATGCCAGTCTGGCGAACGCTTCCAGATGTCCGCGCGACTCCGTGTCTTCGATGATCGAAAGTCGGTCGATCGCTGTTTCGACGCGCGCGTTCGCCTCGGCATAGGCACTCTCGATCGCGCCGGAAGCACGAATCGACGCGATCGCCTTGTCGATGGTGCGTTCGTCTGCCCGGCCCTGCACGATATCGCCGACCGCGCTCCGTGCCTCGGGCGACAGCCCGTCTTTCGAGAGGTAGTGGATGACTGGGAGAGTAATGGTTCCTTCGCGGAGGTCATTCCCGGCAGGTTTTCCGAGGCTGGCACTTTCGCCGGTGAGGTCGAGAATGTCGTCGACAATCTGGAAGGCGATCCCGACATCCGATCCAAATGCTCTGAGTGCATCGATTTCGTCTGATGAGGCGCCGCTAATCACGGCCCCCATTTCGGCTGCTCCGGCAAAGAGCGAGCCAGTCTTGCCGAAGATCCGCATGACGTATTGATCGACCGATTGATCGAGAGCCGTTGCCTCGAGCATTTCCATAAGCTGACCGTCACAAATATCACCGAGCGTGGTCGCAAAAATCGACACTACTCGCGGAATGCCCGTGTCCGCGGCGAGAATCGCGGATTGGGCGAAGAGATAGTCGCCAATCAGAATGACCGATCCAATGTCCAACTGGGAGTTGAGCGTCGGTTTGCCCCGTCTGATCGCGGCATGGTCGACTGTATCGTCGTGGACAAGTGAGGCGGTGTGCAGGAGCTCCAGGCCCGCAGCTGCGGTAATGAGGGTCTCGAACGTCTGCTCGTAGGCGAAAGGTCTCGCCGCGAGAAGCAGCAGGAGCGGCCGCAAGCGTTTGCCGCCGGCCTTGACGATGTCATCGAGAAGTGGCGAAATGTCGGCATACCGGACACGCGCCGCCTCCGATACACGCTCACTGACGCGTTCCATGTCCGATCGCATCAGGTGGTGGATATCGGTATGTTGGAGCAGCACTCGTCCAGCCTACGCCTGGTCGGATCGGCGCCGGAACGTCCGGAGCCACTCGGATTATCAAAGCGTGGTTGCAGCGGTGTCAATTCCCAGCGGCAGGAGACTGGTCGACGGGGCTCCCGTTCGGCATCCTGGCGGGCATCTGGTTCATAATGAAATCAGCATGAGTCGTCGATCGCTCGAATACCCGGGCGCTTTTCGACGATGTGAGCTTGCCGGGTGGAACAGGCGCCCCGGCAGTCTCAGCGACTACAGAGGGTCGACTCTGAGTATGCAAAGCGGCCGTCCATCGGCTCCTCCGCGCGCGCGATCGCGTGGATACCGGCGTGAACAGCGGTGGCCATCGATCAGCTGGTGGCTGAGCGCCATCTTTATCGTGGCGCTGGCGGCGTGGGCACTGACTTTCCTGATCCGCGCGCTCGACGGCGATGACGACGCTGCATCGCAATCGAGCACGATTGCGATCACCGTGCTCGATGCTCAGACCGGAGCACCCATCGCGGGCGCAGAGGTCCGCGCTGGAAGCGCGGTTGGCCAGACGAACGATTCGGGCACGATTCTGGTCCCACTGCCAGAAGCGCCAATTGTGCTGACGATCTCACACGCCAGCTACCACCCTGTGTACGGAGAACTGGACAGCACCATGGCGTCCTCACAGCAGGTGGCGCTGAATCCGGTGGAAGCGGAAACGACGGCCGAACAACAGCCAGATCTCCAGAATACGCCGGCGGCAGATCCGGCGGAAGCCCAGCAGCAGGAACCCGCGACAGGAACCACCACTCCGGCGCAGCAAGACTCCGCGGGTGTCTTCGGCAGGGTGGTCGACGCCGCAGGTAATCCAATTGGTCGCGCGACCATTCTTGCTGGCGGGCAAATCTCTTTTTCTGACGATGGCGGATATTTCGAGGCGCCGGCGGCGCAGATCGGTCAGCAGTTTCGTGTATGGGCCTCGGGATATGTTGACCAGTTTCCAACAGCGACGATTCCTGACGAAATGACAATCCAGCTCGAACGCCTGGACATCAAAGCGGCGTACCTGACTGGCGCTCGCCTGGCCGACCGGGCGCGGATCGACCAGCTGATCGAGACCATCAACACCACGGAACTGAATGCGCTTGTCATCGACATCAAGGAAGGCAATGTTTATTACGATACCGGCGTCCAGTTTTTCGTAGACGCCAGCGCCGTCACCCCGCTCTTCGATCCTGCCGCGCTCGTTCAGGAATTGAAAGGACACGGGATTTACACGATTGCCCGCATAGTCGTCTTCAACGATCCCATCGTTGCACAGAACCGTCCTGATTTGGCGCTCAAAGATGACAGCGGCGGAACGTGGCTCGGATGGAATGGAGCGCCGTGGGTCGATCCATTCCATCGTGAACTCTGGCAGCCCAACATCGATCTTGCGCTCGAGGCTGCGGCAATGGGCTTCGACGAGGTGCAGTACGACTACGTTCGCTTTCCGTCGGATGGAGATTTGACGACTGCCAACTTCGCCGGTGAGTACTCCGAGGAGAGCCGTGTCGCCACGATCGTCGATTTTCTCGAAATGACGCAGGACCAACTGCGCCCCACCGGCGTCAAGCTTGGCGCCGATGTGTTCGGGATCATCGCCGTCTATCCCGAGGATCAGGGCATCGGCCAGCGCATGCTCGACTTTACTGAGGTCGTCGATTTTATCCATCCCATGGTTTACCCGTCACATTTCAACGAGGGGTCGATTGGTGTCGACGGGCATCCCAATGACTTTCCTTACGAAACACTGGATATCACGATAGGACTTGGACAGGTCAAAATGCCTGGCATGGAATTGAAGATGCGCCCCTGGCTGCAGGATTTCACGATGGGAGAACGTGTCTACGGCCCGGAAGAGGTTCGTGCGCAGATCGATGCTACGATGGATAACGGGGCCAGCGGCTGGATGCTGTGGAATGCCGACAGCGTTGTCACCGTCGGGGCGCTCGAACCCGGCTGAGTCGTGTTTGGTTGGCATTTCACAAGTCATCAACTCTTACATGGATCGTAGCAGACTTGTGCCATTTCCTGTATAATGCTCGGGAATCTGGTTTCGTCGCGCTGTTCTCCCTTTCCCGAATCCAATTTTGAACGTCGCAAATGCCAGAATGATGAGGCGCCCGAGCGGGGCTTCCCGCAAGGCTTAGGAGGTATTGCAAATGGTCGTGCTTGTCCGCAGGGGCGCGCAACGAAATCCGGACCGCCTGCAGCGAGAGATGGAAGAAGTCTTTCGCGCCCTGATCCCCCACCGCACCGGGATCCACGTCCAGAACCAGGGCGTGTGGCGTCCAGCGCTCGAGGTTTATGAAACCGAACAGAGTCTCGTGATATTGGCGGAGATCGCTGGCGTCGACGAGAAGGATCTGAGTATCGTCGCCGATTCAGGCATGGTTTCGATTCGTGGCGAGCGTCGCGACCGGACCCCTGCTGCGCCCAGGCGATACCGCGAGACCGGAATTGCCTATGGCGAATTCGTCGCCGACGTCTATCTGCCGTTTGCCGTCGACCTCGACAAGGCGGTTGCTGAATTCGACCAGGGTATGTTGCGGATCGAACTTCCGAGACATGCCGCCAGAAATATCGTCCCCCGCAAGGTCGACAATGGCCGAACGGAACAGGAAGGCTGAACATGATGGCGAAGAAGAAAAAGGAGCAAGATGCTCCGCGGACCAAAAAGAACGTCAAATCGATGACTCCTGCGGAATTGGCCGCGGGTGAGTCGAAACCAAAGCGCACTAGCAAACGAGTTGAAACACCGATGGAAAAAACGATCACATTGCCGATTCTTCCGTTGCGAGGAACGGTTGTCTTTCCCCAGACCGTCGTGCCTCTGGCCGCGGCTCAGCCGCGCTCTTTGCGGCTGATCGATGAGGTCATGTCCAGTGACCGGGCCGTTGGGGTTGTCATGCAGCACAACGCCGAGCAGGAAGGCGCCGGTCCGGAAGAAATCCATGAGATCGGCACGCTCTCGACAATCCTGCAGATGATGCGCGTCCCGGATGGAAGCGTGCGTCTGGCGGTGCAGGGCAGCGAGCGTATTCGCATCGTGGAGTGGGTCTCTGAAGAACCCTACTTGATGGCCAAAGTCGTGATTGTTCCGGATGAAGACTCCAACAGCGTCGAAGTCGAAGCGCTGTCGAGGAATACGTTGGAGCTTTTCCAGCGACTGGTCGAGCTGGTGCCGCATTTGCCGGAGGAACTGGTGACAGCGGCGCTGAACATCGATGACCCGCAGCATCTTCTGTATATGGTTGCCAGCAATTTGCGGATGGAGCCCGCCGAACGGCAGGAACTTCTGGAGATCGGCGGTCTCAAGGAGAAGCTGGCATTCCTCAATGCGTTCATCTCGAAAGAGCTGGACGTTCTCGAGCTGGGCAAGCGAATCCAGTCAGAAGTCCAGGAAGAGCTGAGCAAGTCTCAGCGCGATTATTACCTTCGCGAGCAGCTCAAGGCCATTCGCCGCGAGCTTGGCGAGGAATCAGAAGCCGAAGCGGAAATCACAGAACTGCGAGAAAAGGTCGAAAATGCTTCGATGCCGGAAGAGGCGCTGAAGGAAGCAAATCGCGAACTGGACCGGCTTAGCAAATTGCCCCCTGCCGCCGCTGAGTATGGGGTGATCAAGACGTATCTTGACTGGTTGACGGCGCTTCCGTGGAGTGTCAGCACCGAAGGCGAACTCGACATCAACCGGGCCAAGGAGATCCTCGATGAGGATCACTACGATCTCGAAAAGGTCAAGGCACGCATTCTCGAATACCTGGCCGTGCGGATGCTGAAGATGGAGCAACTGGCGGCAGTTCCCGAAGAAGAGCGGGACGATTCGCACAAGCTTCTGCACCGCGAGCCGATTCTCTGTTTTGTTGGACCTCCGGGTGTCGGTAAAACCAGCCTGGCGCAATCGATCGCCAGGGCACTGGGTCGGGAAATGACCCGCATGTCGCTCGGTGGCGTGCGCGACGAAGCCGAGATCCGCGGCCATCGTCGCACGTATGTCGGTGCAATGCCGGGCAGAATTATCCAGGCGATTCGCCGCGCTGGCTCGAACGATCCGGTGTTTGTGCTCGATGAGGTGGACAAGCTGGGCTCCGACTGGAGAGGCGACCCGTCGTCAGCACTGCTCGAGGTCCTCGATCCCGAGCAGAACGATACGTTCCGCGATCACTATCTCGATGTGCCGTTCGATCTATCGAAGGTCATGTTCATCGCGACCGCGAACATGCTCGACACCATCCCGGCTGCATTGCGCGACCGGATGGAAATCATCGACCTGGCCGGTTACACGGATGACGATAAGTTGAACATCGCCCGACGGTTCCTGATTCCGAAACAGATGACCGCCAACGGTCTGAAGAATCAGAAGCTGACCTGGAAGGACGACGCGGTTCTGCAGATCATCCGCCACTATACCCGCGAGGCCGGGGTGCGAAATCTCGAACGGGAAATCGGCACCGTTTGCCGCAAGATCGCCACGAAGATTGCATCCGGCGAGAAAGCGCCGAAGCAGGTGACACTCACCGGAGTCCGCGAGTATCTGGGTCGTCCTCGCTTCTTCTACGAAGAGCTATCGGCCCGCACGAGTCAGCCGGGAGTGGCAATCGGCGTCGGGGTGACCGGCGTTGGCGGGGACATCATGTTCATCGAGGCCACAAGGATGACCGGAAAGGGCTCGATGCAGGTCACTGGGCAGCTCGGAGACGTGATGAAGGAATCGGCCCATGCCGCGCTCTCGTACGTGCGTTCACGGGCTGGTGACCTGGCCATCGATCCAGAGTTTTTCCAGAGTAGCGATATTCACGTGCACGTTCCCGCCGGCGCCATTCCCAAAGACGGTCCCTCGGCAGGCGTGGCAATGACGACCGCGCTGATTTCGCTGCTCACGAAGATCCCCGTCCAGGACGATGTGGCGATGACCGGCGAAATCACCTTGAGAGGGCAGGTACTCCCTGTGGGAGGAATCAAGGAGAAGGCTCTGGCCGCTCAGCGAGCCGGTATCTCCCGCTTCGTCCTCCCGCTGCGGAATGAAGTCGATCTCGACGAGCTTCCGCAGGAGTTGAAGGACGAAATGACCTTCATTCCGGTGCGGACAATGGATGAAGCGCTGGCCGCAGTCATGCCCGAGGAGTTTCAGGGCCTCGATCGTGGCGAGGATGCGATGCAGATCCGCGCGCAAGCCGCCGCCAGAGAAATCGCCGCTTCAGCCGCCTAACGACCAGAAGCGACGAAGGGCGCCCGGGGCAAAGCTCCGGGCGCCCTTGCGCATGGACCAGAATCAGAGCTGGCTGATTGGGGCAGTACGCTTGCTGACCATCTCCAGCTCGAATTCGGTCGCTTCCAGGTACCCGGGATCGGAACGCAACCAGATTTCGCGTATCTGTCCTCCGTCGATAACGAAGTTGAATGCCACCTTGACTCTGCCATGAGCAATCCAGCCGGCGCCGATGGAACCGTCGATCCAGACAACGCGCGCGGCTTTGGCCCGGCCGAGGAATTGACCGGCAACCTCTTGCGCCCCTGTAAGCTCGGGCTGCGAACCCAGTTGTTGCGTAGCAAGGTCCGCTCGCAGAACCGCGTCCGGCGCGAGGACGGCGACCAGCCGGTTCAGATCTCCACTGCCGGCTGCGTGGAGAAATGCCTCGATGACAGCTCGATGGGACTGACCGGATGTCACCGGCGACGATGCGTTCGCCGCCACTTTCTGACGTGCCCGGCTGGCGAGTTTCCGAGCCGCCTCCGGTGAGCGGTCGATGATCGATGCGATCTCTTCGAAAGGCACGCGAAACACGTCGTGGAAAATGAAGCTTGCGGCCTCGAGAGGGGACAATCGATCCAGGGCACGATCGAGCGCCTCATGGACAGACTCCTCCATCACCACGTCAGATTCCCACGAGTCCGGTATGAGGGCCGAAAACGCCTCCGTCGAATCGAGCGCCACTTCACGGCGGCGAGACCGGGCTCGCACCTGATCGAGCGCGATGCGGGAGACGACCACGGTGAGCCAGGCGCTCACGTTGGAAACTTCTGCCAGATTCACGCGCTCCAGACGAAACCAGGTTTCCTGAACGGCGTCGTCGGCTTCGTGAATCGAACCGAGAATCCCGGTTGCGATTGCGCGTAAGCGACCTCTCTCCTGTTCGAACAGTGCTGCGGTCTTCTCGATGTGTGTCATTGGTCACACTTGCCCGGCCTGATTCGTCATGTCATCGAACCCGTCAAGAGGTGGTTCATGCGAGGTGGTTTGACTGCCCAATCGTACAGAAAGGAACTTCGGAGCATGTCGTTTCCAGGTCTGATCGTGATGCCCGTGACCGATATCGAAAAGGCCCGTACAACATATCGTGCCTTGCTTGGTGTCGATCCGTATGTCAAAAGCGAATACTACGTCGGCTTTCATGCCGGAGAAAGTGAAATCGGCCTCGATCCGAATGGAAAAGTCGGTCCGCTGCCGTACTGGGATGTACAGGATGTCGACGAGGCAATTGGTCGTCTGAAAGCGACGGGAGCGACCGTTATCCGGGAGCCTGAGGAGGTTGGCGGAGGTTTGACGATTGCCGTGCTTGCTGACTTGGATGGCAATCCGATTGGGTTACGGCAGACAGGCGTCGCACCCAGCGGAACAGCCGGCTAGCGAACACATCGATGACCAGGCGGCCTCTGGCTCTTCCCGGTGGGACCATTGGCCCGCTCCTGTCTGACCTATGCCGCTCCGGCACGCACGAGCCTGGAGGTGGCGGCAGTGGCCGCCTCGATCAGAGCGCTGAACGGGCGCTGCTGTCGCTCATCGACGCGCTGCATCATCTCGGGATGCCACTGCACGCCGAGGACGAACGTGGCGTCCGGCACGCTCATCGCTTCGATCACGCCATCCGGCGCTACTCCATCAATTTTCAAGCCGGCGCCAGGCTCTCGAACTGCCTGATGATGAAGCGAATTCACCTCTAACGGTGCAGGGCCGTACACCGACTCAAGGAGAGATCCGGGAGTCATTTGCACGGCGTGGGAAGGGCGATCAGCCGGAATTCCGTCATGGAACTGGCGATGGGTAAGCGGGTTCGCGATGTCATCGGCAATGTGTTGCCAGAGTGAGCCGCCGAAGGCGACATTCAGCACCTGAATGCCGCGGCAAATGCAGAGCACAGGTTTGTCTGCTGCGATGGCTGCGCGCATGAGCTCCAGCTCGAAGGTGTCTCGTTCCTTGTCGACACCGTAGGTTTCGCGGTGAACGGAATCGTCACCGAAAAGCGATGGGTTGATATCCGCGCCTCCGGAGAAAAGAAAGCCGTCGACAAGATCGAGGAGGGCGGGAATCGACTGCGAGCGCAGGGGCAGGATGATTGGCGTTCCGCCTGCGGCTTCTACCGCTATCGTGTAGTCGCTCGAGAGTCGATACCGGCGCACGGTTCCATAGACTGCCTCCTCGATTTCCGGGCCTGAGGTGATGCCGATTACTGGAGACCGCGTCATAGTGCATTCCTTCACAAGGGTGAATAGCAGCGTCATAGAATCAGAGTCAGCAGATTACGGGAAAATTGCTGTCGCAGCAACCAAAGCGCGGCGTAGCGGCTGGCAAAAATGGGGTGGCCAGGACCGTGAAAATTGGGCGCAAATTTTCCTTGACACCCCCTTGCGCGCATGCGTATAATGTCCGTCGCGGTTGGCGAAAAGCTGACGCGCGCTGAGATGTCAGCGTGGACGGGAAACCGGAGGGTGCCGCTTTGTAGATCGTCGATGACGATCATTCTTTCAGCCAGATGACTGGTTGAAGGCTGCGGTATCCGCCTCAAAAATGGGGCGGTTCTTTTTGTCCGTGTTCGATGCTCGGAGCACCTTGACAAGTTGGTAGGCTGGACGGGATCTGGCGCGCGGGATGCACACGGGAGTGTGGGTGAGGCGTGGGGGATCGTGTTGGGAGGTCTGCCGAAGATGGAAAAGCTGTTCAGCGCTTGTCGCTGGCCGGGTGCCGGGCGCCTTTCGGGGTGGTCTGGGGCCGGGCTGGGGACGAGCAGCAGCGTGTGGGCAAAC
>JBFWRO010000023.1:0-13202 GCA_050248865.1 Thermomicrobiales bacterium
GCAGAATCACTGGTGGCACGTCACCCTCCAGGTCAGCGCAAATGGATTGACGACCGGGCCGATTCCGTACGGAGATCAGGCATTTCAGATTGACTTCGACTTTCTCCGGCACCTGTTGATTATCTCCACGACTTCGGGCACTCGTGTCGAACAACCGCTCGTACCGATGACCGTTGCGGCGTTCTACCAGCGCTTCCTCGACGCCTTGAGCCTGCTACGCATCGACGTTGACATGTATCCGCTGCCCAAGGAAATCCCGAACCCGATTCCCTTCGATCAGGACACGACCCACGCCTCATACGACCCTGATGCGATGGAGCGTTGTTTCCAGATCATCTGCAGATCAGATTCGGTCTTCCGGTCGTTCGATAACGACTTTTTGGGCAAGAAGAGCCCGGTGCAATTTTTCTGGGGAGCGTTCGATCTGGCCGTCACCCGCTTCTCTGGACGATCAGCGCCGATGCATCCTGGTGGAATGGAACTCCTCCCGGACGATGTCGTCCGCGAAGCCTATTCCCACGAAGTCAGCAGCGCGGGCTGGTGGCCTGGCGACGACCGCCTCCCCGAACCCGCGTATTTTTCATACTGCTATCCGGAACCAGAGGGATTCAACAAGGCAGACATTCAGCCCGAAGGCGCCTACTACCACCCTGCCCTCTATGAATGGATCCTGCCCTATGCAATCGTGCGCGAGGCGGACGATCCAGAGGCGACACTGCTCGCTTTCCTGCGCTCGACCTACGAAGCTGGCGCCACTCTCGGCGGCTGGGACCGCGAATCCCTGGAAAGACGCTAGGAGCGCGCGCTCAAGCAATAGGTCTGAGGACGATTCCGTGCCGCGTTCCGCTCTTGTCCTGAGCCATCCCGGCCATTTCGCCCGCATCGTTGATTGCGTTGAAACCGGTGATGACGAGGCCGGTCGTGTTCAGAACAACCTCATTCATGTCGTGGGCTTCGCTATCGACCCAGATCGTAAAGAGCTGCTTCATCTTTTCGTCGATCGATGTCCCATACATCGTGCCGGCGGTATTGGCGACCCGCGCCAGGGCGCTTGGACCTGCAAGACCGTGGACATACGAGGTCGCACCATCCTTGAAAAGCACGGTGCGATAAACACGCGTGTTCCCGGCCGCGAACGCGATCGAGGCCAGCACAGACTGGTCGTCGGCCAAATGGCGCACATCGACAGAGAGATTGCTGATGGCGCTGAATTGACCGAAAAGATCGTCCGGGTAAGCCAGCGGAGTGACGGTTCCGTCCGCCTGCCAGAGGACAACGTGCCTGTCGGGCAGAGTGCCGGGAGATCTCGTGTACCCCGCGACAACTCCGTCCGCATTGATTCGCATACCGGCGCCGTCCGCGGCCAGGATCTCGGGCCCGGAACCACTCCAGCGGGCAGGATGACTGCTCACCGTTCCGGCAATCTGACCGCGTGCATTCATCGCGGAGATGACGATATTGTCGTCGACGGGCTCCAGCAACTCGGGAACACCATCGGTCCATTCCACTGCCATCAGGCGATTCCGCTTGCCGTCCGCTGTTTTCCCCTCGAGATTGGCCGCCACGAGGGTATCTGTCTGGGCGAAGACGCCGGCCTGAATCGTGCCGGTAAAGTCGATGCCGTCGGTATTCAGGATCGTACGCTGGCCGGCAGGATCCCAAAGCACGGGTACCGTGCGCCCGTTCACCACATCGCGTCCGGCCACCGTGCCGCTATTGGTAATGTCGGAGAACCAGCCGGCAATTGAGCTGTTGCCGACGGGAGGGACTGATTCGCTGAAGGTGTAGAGGTCGACAACCTCGAACTTCGGATGCTGAGTGCTCACCCGGCACCTCCGTTAGGTGTGACTGAAGGGGTCATCGCTCCACGTGATCGCTAGCGATCCTACCACGGATGCCCCAATGCACAGCGTAGTTCTCCATCTGCCTGCCGGTTTCCCCGGAGCAAGGCGACCGCTGGCGCCCAGACTCGACTGTGAGCGCGTGAGGCCGCCTATCCGCCTTTCAACCTTGCCGTTTGTCTCGACCGGCGCGCAAAATGCCCTGAGCAGCGGCCGGGCCGTGGTCGTTGAGCCGGCGGCCGCATTGGGAGGGCAACCATGTACTTCAAGCAATTTCTCGATGAAAAAGTCGGGTGTGCGTCCTATCTGATTGCCTCCCGCAAGACGAACGAAGCGGCAATCGTCGATCCGGGGATCGTCACCGAAGCCTACGAAGAGCTGCTTCGGCTGCGGGAGTTCACGCTAAAGTATGTGATCGACACGCATGTTCACGCCGACCATGTTTCCGGTGCCCGCAAGCTCCGCGATCGCCACGGCGCTGAGCTCTGCCTCCATGAATCCGCGAAGGTCGACTATCCGTTCCGGGGACTGAAGGATGGCGAGGAGCTTCCGCTCGGACAGCTCATTCTGCGGATCGAGCACACCCCGGGTCACCGGCCCGAGCTGATCTCCGTTCTCGTCATCAACCCGGAGCGCAGCGCCGAACCGTCGATGGTCATGACTGGCGACTCGCTCCTCGTCGGCGACGTCGGACGTCCCGACTTCGGCGGCGGCGATGCGGAACAGCAATACGAAAGCATTCAGAAGCTCATGGAGCTGGAAGATTGGGTGGCGGTATTCCCTGGCCACTTCGAAGGCCCCTGCGGCAAGGGCATGTGCGGGCGGCCCAGCACAACGATCGGGTTCGAGCGCAATTTCAATCCGCTCACCGAAATGGACCGCGAGCACTTTCTGGAAACGCTCAATGACGGTATTCCGGCCCGGCCGCTCAATATGGTTGCCATCGAGGCGACCAACCGGGGTAAGGTCGATATGCCGTGGGCCATGTTGACCGAGCTTCACCCTATTTCCGAGATTTCCGTCAATGAGCTCGAACATCGGCCTGATGGCAGTCTCCTGATCGACGTTCGAGAGCCGGAAGAGTACGCGTGCGGTCACGTCCCGGGCGCGTTCAATCTGCCTCAGTCTGAGCTGGCGAGCCGGTTGGACGAGCTTCCGCGGGACGAGCAGGTCTATGTGATATGCCAGGCGGCCTACCGGTCGACACGGGCCGCCCAGTTCCTGGCGCAGATGGGCTTTTCGAATGTGATCAATGTCGCCGGTGGAACGACAGCGTGGATCGAGTCGGGAAGATCGGTCGATCAGGATGAATCTGGCGCTCCCCGGATGCGCATCATCGAAACCGAATGGGCGCACGCCGGAGTGGCGCTCGACTAATGATGTCAGCACGCCGTAAGCCAGGGAAGGCCCCGTGACCATCACCGAGGACCTCGATGCCTGCCAGGAAATGGCGGACGTCAGCGATCGTATCCTCGTATCCGATCCGGACATTGCGCCGGCCGATTTTCTTCGCGCGCTGGGCAGACTCGTGGCCGGGATCGACCCCGGCGTGGAAGGGATCCTCGATCTGGCCCGCGGCGGGGAGAACGCGGTCTACGGACGCGGTTTTCGCCCTGAGTTCGACGATGGCAGCCGCGGCCAGGCCCGCCACTTCGCCGGGACCGCGGCATCCGTGGCGATCGTAGGCGGTAGAGTGACGGGATTTGTGGCCCATACGTTCCTCGACCCTGCCGACACCGCGGACGGCCGCCTGACCACCGCCGCCATCGACTTCGCCACCCAGATCCTCGACGAAACGCTGCCGTTGAGTGATGCCTCGACCTGGATCGTCGAGAACCTCTGCGTATCCGCGCCTGAAGCCGCAACCATCAGAATCGATCCCCCGCCGACCACCTGACGCACATCCTGTCTCTCCCGGCAGGGGTCGACCTCGTGTCGACCCGTCGCGTCCCCCGGCGTATGGCCGGTTGGATGGCGTGCATAGTCCCGCGTCTACGTATCAGGGCAACCTAACTACGTAGTCACCACAACCGGATTCACGTGTTTTCACCGATGAGCAAGCTCGTGCGCTCCTTCATCCTGATTCGTACCAGCATCCGCCTGTCATGGGGCAGGCGGCCGAATGACTGGGAAGACGCAAAGGAGTAACACCATGGTGTTTCAGCGATTTCGGCGGGCGAATCCGTCACAGCAGACCCCGTCCCGCGAGGACGGCATCATCGTCGCCCGGCAGGTCGTCAAGACATACGCGACCGGCGCCCAGCAGGTCGCCGCGTTGCGCGAAGTCGACTTCGCCGTGCAGCCGGGCGAGCTCGTCGCCGTCATGGGCCCCTCCGGCAGCGGCAAGACGACCTTGCTCAATGCCCTCTCCGGTCTCGACGACATCGACTCCGGTCAAATCTGGCTGGAAGGAAAAGATCTGGCCCAGATGTCCGACGACGAGCGAACCACCTATCGCGCCCGCCGCATGGGCTTCATCTTTCAGGTGTACAACCTGTTGCCGGTGCTGAACGCGGTCGAAAACGTCGAGCTGCCCCTCCTTGTCACTGGAGTAAAAAGCCGGGAAGCGCGCGACAAAGCCATGGCGGCGCTGCAACGGGTTGGCCTCGAGGATCGAGCCCATCACCGGCCGGCCGAACTTTCCGGAGGTCAGCGGCAGCGCGTCGCGGTCGCCCGGGCTCTGGTCAATAACCCGGCGATCGTCTGGGCCGACGAGCCAACCGGCGCGCTCGATTCCCGCACGGCCAACGAGATCATCGGGCTGATCCAGGAACTCAACGCTCGGGACGGTCTCACCGGCGTCATCGTCACGCACGACGCGGCGATCGGCGCTCGCACCCATCGCATCGTTCAGATGCGCGACGGCCTGGTGGACTGCCACGTCGACAACCGCGTCCGCCAGTCGGTGACTGCCGAGCAGCGGGCTCAGGTTTTCGACGCGCGGGTTCCGGCGTTCGCCGCCACCGGTGACTGATGGAACTTTTCATCCGTCCGCCAGGGTATCCCGAGCGAAGCCCAGGGATCTCTGGTTGGTGGACAAGCACAGTGATTTCAGGAGCGTACGCAGCGTTGAACAGGAGATTCCTCCACTTCGTTACGCTCCGGTCGGAATGACGAATTTTAGAAATATAGTGGAGAAACACAAATGGACGACATATTTGGCATACCCGTTTCGACACTCACCATCGTTCTCGTCGCGGCAATGGCCATCTGCATCGGATACCTGGCCTGGATCGCCATCCGCCGGCCGGTCCTGTTCAAGATCGGGATACGCAACATTCCCCGCCGCAAGGCGCAGACGGCCCTCATCGTCATCGGTTTGATGCTCTCGACAATGATCATCGCCGCGTCGCTGGGCACCGGCGACACACTCGATTACTCGATGACTTCGGATGTTTACAACAATCTTGGGTCCGTCGATTCGATCGTCGTTTCCAGCCCTTCGCTGGAGGCTCCTTCGATCGAAACGACCGCCACCTTCGATGAGTCGCAACTCGCGATCGTCGAAGAGGCCCTGGCCGGCAACCGCGACATCGACGGTCTGATGCCTTTCCTGGAAACGCGATTTCCCGTCCGCAATTTGACGTCGAGTCAGGCCGAGCCGGATATCGTGGCCATCGGCATCGATCCCGCGATGCTGGAGTCGATGGGTGGGCTGACAGATGTCGAGGGCGATTCGATCGGCGCCGGCTCCTTCGCTGACGGCACTGCCGTTCTCAGCGAGAAAGCTGCCACCGATCTCGACGCCAGCATCGGGGACGTTCTTCTCGTCGGTTCGGCTGGCAGCCAGCACGAGCTGACCGTGACCGGCATCGCCGAGGACACCTTCCTCAGTGGTTTCCGCAGAGGCCGCGACGACTATGAGGAATATGCCGGCATCGCGGTCAGCCTGCCGTCTCTGCAGGAGATCACCGGCAAGGATGGCCAGCTGAGTGGCATCGCGCTCTCCCATAACGGCGGCGTTCGCGGCGCCGAAGACTTGACCGATGATGTCCGCGCCGCGCTGGCGCAACCTCTGGCCGGTACGGGTCTCGGTCTTGACGCCATCAAGGAAGCGACCGTCGAGGATGGCGAAGGCATCGCCAAAATGTTCACCACCATCTTCCTGGTGCTCGGTCTTTTCTCGGTGATGTCCGGGCTATTGCTCATCGTGCTGATCTTCAGCATGCTGGCGGCGGAGAGACGTACCGAAATGGGCATCTCCCGGGCCGTCGGCACCCGCAGCAATCAGCTGACTAAGCAGTTCATCGCTGAAGGCGCCGGCTATGCGCTGATCGCCGGTCTGGTCGGCGCGCTGCTTGGCGCGGTCGCCTCGATTGGCATCTCACATGTCATGAAATGGTTGTTCGGTCAGTACGTGCCGATCGAACCGTACGTCGAACCGCGCAGCATCGTGCTCGCCTATTCGCTCGGTGTGGTCATCACCTTCATGACCATCGTGATCAGCGCGCGAAGGGTCAGCAAGCTCAATGTCGTCGCCGCTATCCGGGACATCCCGGAGGCTGGCAATGGCAAGCGGCATCTCCGCTCACTCATCTTCGGCCTGCTGCTCGTGGCGGGCGGCGCGGCGGTGGCCATGATGGGTTTGGGCGACGACAAAGCCTCCTTTTTCTATATGGGCGCGAGCATGGCCATCTTCGGCCTGGCGGTGGTCGCCCGTTACGTCGGACTGCCCAGCCGGCTGGTCTTCAGCGTGACCGGCGCGCTCGTGCTGGCGCTCTGGCTGACGCCGGAAAGCATCGGCAGCAAGATCTGGGGTGATCTCGAGCAGGGCACGGAGATGTTCTTCCTGGCCGGGATGTTCATGGTCATCGGCGCGACGATGGTTATCGTCCAGAATCTCGATGTGCTGTTGAAGGGCGTCTCGCTCGCTGGCCGCCTCTTCGGGTCGAAACTGCCTGCCGTCCGCACGGCCGTGGCTTATCCGGCCGCTGCTCGCGGTCGCACCGGCATGACCATCGCCATGTTCAGCCTGATCGTCTTCTCGGTCGTGCTGATGGGTACGATGAGCGAGAACTTCAGCGCACTCAACTCGGGCGAGGCCGCCGATGCCGGCTGGGATGTCCGCGCGGACGTCAATAGCACGGTCGTTTACCCCGATTTCCTGGCCGAGCTCGATGCCGCGGGCGTGGACACGAGTATGGTCATCGCCACCGGCACGCTAACCAGCCCGCATCGCGAACTTTCTCCCATGCGGGTAACTGGCACCGAGGAATGGAAACAGTGGGCACTGTATGGGGCGGACTCTGCATTTCTCCAGAACGCCACACTGACCTTTTCGGAGCGGGCGGCTGGCTACGAGACGGACGAGGCCATTCTGCAAGCACTGCGCAATGGCGAAAACGTCGCCGTCATCGACTCCTGGGCGATTCCGGCCAGTGGCGACATTGGTTCCGACCCTTCCGAATTCAGGGCCGACGGTATCAGCGCCGGCAAACAGGGGTTCGAGCCGGTTCAGGTCGAGTTGCAGGGCAGCGACGGCCTGCTGCATGAGGTCGCCATCATCGGCGTCATCAGCGACGACATCAGCAGCCTGCATGGGTTGTACATCGCTGGCGAGACGCTGGACAGTATTTACCCGGTGACGGCAAAGACGTCGTACCACCTGGCGCTCGTCGACGAAGCCCAGACCGACGCGGTGGCCACAGCGGTCGAAGCCGCGATGATCGACGAGGGCGTGCAGGGCATTTCGATTCATGAGGAGCTCGCCGACGCCCAGAAGCAGGACAGCGGCTTCCTGAAATTGATCGAGGGCTTCATGGGACTCGGTCTGATCGTCGGATTGGCCGCGGTCGGCGTGATCAGCTTCCGCTCGGTCGTCGAACGACGCCAGCAGATTGGGGTGTTGCGGGCGATTGGCTACAAGCGAAGCATGGTTTCACTCAGCTTCGGGCTTGAGACGCTCTTCGTAGTTGGCATCGGCATCCTGTCCGGCACCGTCCTCGGGGTGATTCTTGGCTACAACCTGTTCACCAGCGACGACGTCGGCGCCGACGGAGCGGGAGCGTTCCTGATCCCCTGGCAGCTGATTGGCATCCTGGTGGTCGGCACCCTCAGCATTGCCGCACTGACGACCTGGATCCCGGCCCGCCAGGCCTCAGCAGTGGCTCCTGCCGAAGCACTGCGCTACGAATAGCGCCCGACCCACTTCGCGATCGCACCGGGGCACTGAGCAATCACGCCCCGGGCGATCTCCCAGCCTGGTTCCCGCCGGCGCAATGCCGCCAACCAGGGAGTTTCATCTCCACCGTGGAGAACTGTCCTTTCGTCATCCAACACGGACCAAGGAGAACGAGCAGTGAACACTCCAAGCAAGGTCTCATTTTCCTCCAGTAGTCATTCCAGATTGACTCGTCGTATCGGCCCGATCGTGATATTTGCTGTGCTCCTCGGGGCAGCGCTGAGTTCCCCGGCGCACTCGCAGAAACTCGCTCCCGACGCCGCGCTCGCTGAATTGGGACTTCCCGAACTGCGAGTCGTCGTCACCGACACAGGATTCGAGGCCCCCGCGGAAGCCGTAGCCGGTCGCACGCTGATCGTCCTGGAGAATCAGGGCACACCGGACGGCCCTGCCCAGGTAACCGATGTCAATCTGCTGCAACTTCCCGCTGGTCACGATCTGGCGGAGCTCAACGACCTCTTCGCCGGTGGTGAAGGCGAAGCGCCGGAATGGCTGGCCGAGATCCTGTCGACCGGGGGATTCAAAGTCGCCGCCGGAGAGACTGGCTACGGCGTCATCGACCTGGCCGAGGGCGACTGGATCCTGGGAGCCGGCGACACCAACGCCTTTGTAGCTCTGACAGTAACCGGCAACGCTTCAGATCAGCCGGACCCGCGGGCGGACATCGAGATCGACATTCAGGACACTTCGCTCGGACTTCCCGCCGAGCTGAGGTCAGATTCGATGGTCTGGCATCTGACCAATAGCGGCTCTCAGTCACATGAGATCATGCTCGTCCAAACGCCGGTGTTGCTGACTGTCGAGCAGGTCATCACCATTCTTACCCTCCCGGAGGGAGAAGATGTGCCGGCGGGCGTTCCCGATCCCGCCACGCTCATTTATCCGCCAGACGGTCTGCAAACGATGTCCGCCGGACGAGAAATCTGGATCGAAATGTCCCTGGAGCCTGGATTCTACGTCGCTCTCTGTATGAACCCCGATCCCAGAACAGGCACGCCTCACGCCGCGCTTGGTGAAATTTCGATCTTCACCGTCACCATGTAAGCGGGCAACTACCGCAGGCGTTGCCCTTGCGGTGATGGGCATCTCGTCGGGGCGGTGCCCCAGAGGCCGCACTTCCCCCGGTCGGCCGATTTTCCGTGGCCAGGCGACAATTTGTACGGGCGGCCCTCGTGGCCGCCCTCTCCAACGGGCGACCCGGGTTCAGCGGTTAGGCGGCATTGTCTGCCGTCGGATCCCGAGTGTTCGCGTCTCTGGTCTCCTGCCTCGCCGCCTCCAGTTGACTCCACCCCTCCCCCGGCGCATGATGAAACGGAACTCTGGTCAACACCGACACCTGCACTGAGGAACCGTGAAAACCATCCTCCCTCGATCCGGAATCGATCGCGACACCTCGATCCCTCAGCCGCTCACGCCGCTGGTCGGCCGTGTCTGGGACGTTGCTGAAGCGGGTGCGTTGCTGCGTGACCCGCAGGTCCGCCTGCTGACCCTCACCGGACCCGGTGGCGTCGGCAAAACGCGGCTCGCCATGCGCGTAGCGGAGCAATTAGCTGACGACTTCCCCCAGGGAACGATCTTCGTTTCTCTTGCCGCCATTCATGACCCTCGTCTGGTCATCCCTGCGATCGCCGAGCGGATGGGCGTGCCACGTCCCGGCGATGACGAGCTCCTCAACCGCTTGATCGATTTCCTCTCCGGTCGGCGGATGTTGCTCCTGCTCGACAACTTCGAGCAGGTCATCGACGCGGCAACCGATGTCGGCCTTCTCCTCTCCGGCGCCCCTTCGATCAAGATTCTGGTCACCAGCAGGATCTCACTGCGTATCTCGGGCGAGCAGGAATTCGCGGTCGCCCCGCTGCCCCTGCCGCGTGCGGGAAAAGATGCGACAGCGGAGAATGTGCTGGCCAGCGACGCAGGTTCGCTCTTCGTTCAGCGGGCCAGATCGGTCCGTCCCGACTTCACGCTGACCAACGAGTCAGCCGCCGCCATCGCCGAGATTTGTCGCCGTCTGGATGGACTGCCTCTGGCGATCGAGTTGGCCGCAGCGCGGATGAAGTTCCTTCCCCCCGCTGCCCTGCTGGACAGGCTCGGCGATCGCCTGGCGCTCCTTGCCGATGGACCGCGAGACGCCCCCGAGCGCCTGCGGACGATGCGCGACGCGATTGCCTGGTCGTATGACCTGCTCGACGAAGATGAAAAACGCATGCTTCGCCGGCTCTCGGTGTTTTCCGGCGGATTCACGATCGAGGCCGCTCTCCAAGTTGGCAATGGAGATGACGTCTCCGCAGCGCTGTCGCTAATCGCCTCACTCGTCGACAAAAGTCTGGTGGTCCAGCGTGTCGACCATGCCGGCGAAGCACGCTTCGTCATCCTGGAGACCATTCGCGATTTTGGCCTGACAGAACTCGCGTCGCATGAAGAGGAATCCGATGCCTATGTCGCGCAGGCGGCCTGGCTCTCCTCGCTGAGTGAACGCGCGAAACCCGAATTCCAGAACCGCGGGAATCTTCGTACATGGCTCGAAACGTTCGAAACGGAAAATGAGAATATCCGTTCCGTCCTCCAGTGGCTTCTCACTCATGGCGGCGGAGACCAGGCGCTCGATCTTTGTGGCGGTCTTTACTGGTTCTGGTATATCCGTGGGTACCTCGCTGAAGGCAGGCAGTGGATCGAACGCTCGCTGGAAATGGCCCCGAATGCTCCGATCGTATCGCGGGCCAGGGCCCACATCGGCGGAGCCATGATGACCCATTGGCAAGGTGACGACACCCAGGCCGAGCTGTGGGTCCGGCATGGCATCGAGCTCGCCGAGGAAGCCGGAGACGAATGGGCGGCAGCCTTCGGCTGGGGCATTCTCGGACTCGTTGCCGAGGATTCAGGCCGCTATGAAGATGCTGTTGCGCCACTCGAGCGTGCTCTGGAAATCGCCGACCGTTTGGCCTTCCCAGCGACGATCGGACTCGTGCTCGATCATCTGGGTGTCGTCGCCTGGGGGCGCGGCAATCCGGCCGGGGCCGTAGAGTACTGGAATCGGGGACTGGCCGTGCACCGGGCGGTGGAAGACGAATGGGGAGCCGCCATTGCCCTAAGCTATCTGGGTATCGCGGCCTGCGAGCGTGGTGATCTGGCGACCGCACTCGATATGCAGCGGGAAAGCCTGACCTATCGGTGGGACATCCGCAATACCGAGGATGTCGCCCACGGACTCGCCAATCTGGCGATGATCGCCGTCGCCGGTGGGCATCCCCAGCAGGCGGCCCGGCTCTTCGCCGCGTCCGAGTCAACCCACGAACTGATCGGCAATCCTGTCAAGGAACCAGAGCGCTCGATCTACCAGAAGTACATCGACCGCACACGCATTGCTCTGGGGGAGGACCTCTTCCGCGAAACCTGGGCAGTGGGCAGAATGCTGCCGCTCGACATCGCCGTCGCCGAGGCCCTCACGCCGTTCGAGATCAGGGCGGATGCTGAAGAGCGACCCTTCGGCCTGACCGCCCGCGAGATGGACGTTCTCCGCCTGATGGTGGAGGGACAAACCGACAAAGACATCGCCGATCAGCTGTTCATCAGCACGCGAACGGCACAGGGTCATGTCAGCCACATCCTGGGAAAAATGAGCGTTCCCAGTCGCACCGCCGCCACCAGCCTGGCCATCCGGGAAGGCATTACCTCTGCAGCAGATCGTAAACCGTAGTCAGCCGGTCGCGAATCGATTCCCCATGACCTGCGATTCGCGATCGACCGTCCACGCCGCTGCCGGTTGCCTAGTGTCGCGACTCGTCCTCCGGCATACTTCCGTCAGACCGGCACGTGCTTGGAGGCGAGATGCGAATTTTGTTGATTGTGATGGGCGTGTTTCTGGGGCTCTGCGTTCTTTGCGCGATTGCCGGCTATTTTGTCGGCTTGCCGAGAGTGCAGGATGAGCTCGAATCGGACATCGAGGAAGCCATTGGCACCTACGTCGCCCCCAACATCGCCAGCATCGACGGCACCCCACAGCCGGGCACAGGCACGATTACCGAAGACGAGCTCAATGCCGAGATTCGGGCTGGCGATCCCAACCTGGACGATCTGATCGTCGAGATTACCCCGGCGTTCATCGAATTTCGGTTTGGCGAGCAAAGTCAGGAACTGACGTATCGGGCTGGCGTCTCGTCGGTCGACGGGCGATTCGAAGTGATCGACCCATCGCTCGATGGTGTGCCGGGCTGGCTGCTCTCCGAGGATGTCGTTACCGACGGCATCGAGCAGGGAATCAACAACTACCTGGAAACCAACAATCTGACGCTGACGAGTGTGACTCTGGGCGAAGGAGTGATGACGTTTGTGACGGAGTAGGGGCAACGCTCCAGCCAGCGGAGCTCAGTCTTCGATCATCAGCGTTGCCGAAGCGGGTTGAGTCGCGTGTATCCGCCTTACCGGGAACAGTCCAAGCGGCGCGCCTCGCACTTGCCGCAAGCCGGTCAGGCAAAGTGACGTCAGAAACAGGAATGCGGTGCCCGCCAGCACGCGCTCGGCCAGTCCGTCATGCGAGTCTGGGCCGTAGTTGAAGGCCACCCCCGCCATGGCGACAATGACGAACGACGCCATCGCGGGCATGGACAAATGGTGCCAGGACTGGTCATATCTGATCGCACGCCAGACGACGAGTATGGTGATCTCGATGGCGAAAATCGTGACAATGGCGAACGCGTTGTGGAGCATGCCTTCGCGGTTTCTGGGCACACCGCTCGCGCGGTTGTAGTCCTGAAACGCGGCGGTGGCAAGGATTCCGGCCGCCGATATCGCCAGGCTGGTCCGGACGAGCAGTTGATGGGCCGGCATCGTGCGTGCCAGGCCCACTGCGGTCATCATCAGACAGAGCGCGACAATCACCAGACCGGCGGTGACGAATTCGGGGCGCGGCGATCCTTGAGACGCCGCATCGCTGAACGTGCTCGACATATGGCCGTAGCCTGGCGTGAAACGCCCTGCTATCAGCAGTAATGGCAGGAACAGCAGAGGCGCGAGCGCGCCTCCAGCCAGAAATGCCGCCGTCGCCTGCCGGCAACAGACGTACTCCAGAATCGCGCGTCGCTGCGAAGGTACCGGGCTGGCTTGCGCCAATCGCCCCTCCTCCCCCTGATATCACACTGCGGACGAAACGAATTGAGCCGCACGCGTGCCGCTCACGGAGAATA
>JBFWRO010000024.1:0-13177 GCA_050248865.1 Thermomicrobiales bacterium
CCCGAGAGGACACACCTGGTCGCAGGCACCGCAATTGAGCACATCATACGCGATGTCAACGCAGTTGCCATCGCAACACCTCGGCAGCGGGTCTTCAAGTTCCACGCCACAGACTACTGCACCGCAGAGTTCGATGAAGCAGTTGTGTCCGCAGGCACCGCAGTTTTGCACGTCGATGAGTAAGTCCTGGCACGTGCCGTTGCAGCACGTACCAGGACAGAGCGCTCCGCACTCCCCGCAACTGCTTTCGTCGGTATTGAGGTCGCGGCAGGAACCAGAGCAGCAGGTCTGTCCCACAGGGCAAACATTGCCACATGAACCGCAGTGGTTCTCGTCGCTACCGGTCAGAACGCAAAAGACCCCGCAAAGGGTGTATCCGTTGTCGCAGGCCACGCCGCAGCTGCCCTGAATACAGGTATTGATCTCGCCGGGATTTGTGGCGCTCTGGCAAACGATGCCACAGCCCCCGCAATTGTTGATGTCGTTGTCAAGGTCTCGACAGATGCCGCTACAGCACTCAGGAGTCGTGCCGGAGCATTCGGATTCGTCCAGACACTGTTGCCCGGTGTCCAGCTGACATATGCCGCTGACGCAGTCGGCGTTGTCACAGCAATCGCAACGAACGGAGCATGTCTGTCCAATTGGGCGACAACAGTGGGCTTCCCCCTGAGTCGTCGTGCAGTTGGCTTCGAAGCTGCAGACTGTGGTGGCATCCTGGCAGCATGTCGGAGCGAATGGATCGCAGATGGATTGCAGTGCAAGGCAGTTTGGCTGGCAAGCATCACCAATGCACGATTGACCCGGAGGACATCCGCCGCCGCAGGTCAAATCCGGGGAGCACGTCTGACAGTTGTGGCATTGATTCCCTTCGCCATGACAGTTGCCCGCTTTGCAGACGCCGCACTCGGTGCCCGGGCAGAGCACTCCGTCATTTGCTGGCTGGCAGGTGAAGGTGGTCAGGTCGCAGGCGATGCAGTCAGGATCAAAGCCGGCTTCCACACAGTCGTCAACAGTGCAGCACTGGTTTTCAGCGACACAGACGGGTCGTCCGGAGGCGTCTTGACAGCAGCGGGGAGTGTCCCCTGAACAGCATGCGCCCACGCTGCCGAACTCCCCTTGACCTGGGCAGTACGTCACCCCCACCAACGCCGGACAACAGGAGGCGTCGGGCCAGGGCCACGGCGGCGGGAGGAAGGGTTCGCTGCCTGGATCGAAAAAGCAGGTACCGTCGCAGCACTGGTTGTCGCAGGCTTGCGATTGGTGGCAGCAGACCTCCTCCTCGATCAGATCCGATTCTGGGAAGAGCCGGGTCAGGCAAACGGAATCTGGCGTGCAGCATTCGCCGTCGCAGCAATGGCGGCCGTCATCGCAACACTCCAGACCGCAGACGAACGTGCCATGACCACTGGCGCCGTCGCAGCAGATGGCCTGATTGCCGGAGCGAGCGCAGGTCCCGGTGGGACAGCAGAGCGTGCTGTCCGGGCATTGCTCCTGACCGGGACAGGGAGCGAGGGTGGTGGTCGTGGGAGGCGGAGTGGTGGGAGGCGGTGGGGGCGGCAGAGTTGGGCGGGTGCCGATCGATCTGGCATCCGCGTGTTTCGAAAACGTTATGGCGCCGCCCAGCCCGAGCAAGGATCTCAGCACCGCGCGACGAGAAGCGCCACTGGCGAGCATTCTCGTCAGGGAATCAAAGCGACCGTCGTCCATGCTCGCCGAATCCTCCACCGAGCTGCATCGTCCAGGAGGGCGATGGAGCGATTTGCGACGCGTGATTGCTGGATTACTGATCCACATAGTACGACGACTGGACGAATTGTCAAGCTATTGTTAACGGCGATATTCGAGCTGGGTTTTCTGAATTCTGACATAATGAACGACAGTTCCAGATATGAATCTGCCAATCGGTCACAACTCGAGGCAGGGAAAGATGCCGACACCCCATACGGTTAGTCTGACCTCAGACTCATCCAGTCCCTGAATCTCGGGAAACGTCGTCACCGATGCTTCGCATGCAAATTCGTCGATTGCTGGCGACGCGTCGGTGAGTACGTGGCCCGCAGGACCCGGCAACCGACAGACGACACTTTCCACCGGCGGAAAACCCTCCGCGGATGGATCTTTTCGCGCAGTCACGGCTGCGATATCGCAAAAGTCGAAGCAGAGTCCGGGCTGGAGGATTTCCATTGGATCGACCTCGATGACCGCGATCAGGATGGCTGGATGGTCGAGGATCTTCCGCGCGGCGTCATGTTCCTCCGGGTCGGCGAAGCGGAGACAAGTCACGCCCACCCATAGCGCATCGGCGGCGGCGAGCCCGACGGTCTGGCCAAAGGCCGTCAGGCGTTCGGAGACATGTTGGGCGATGCGCGTCGAGACTAGCGATTCGGTAGTGGGTAGGATCGGGACCCCCACCGGTGCGCCGGGCGGAAAGAGCATGTCGATGATCGCGAGACTGGCCCTCGGATGGATTCAGAAACGTCGCCAACTCTGGATGATCGCTGACTTCGATTTTGGCCTCGCCTGACTCCCAGATCGACTCGGAAATTTCTTGAAGGACGTCATCGATGCCATCACTATCCAAACCAACGATTTGAGCGGTCCATCTGAGCAGCGCGGCGTTATCTGGGTGAATTTCGTTGGTTCGATCGACGATCGTGCCGCTGACATTGCGCCGCGTATGCGGTTTGCGTCTGATGACCTTCTCTTCAGCAGGAATGGCATCCAGTGAATAACCATGGCGGAGCAGCAATCTGATCGTCACACCATCCACAACGATGCGCAGAAGTTGGCCAGGGCTGCCCGGTTGTCGCCGAGGGTCGCCATTGGCAAGAGAGATCAACGTCGCGATCGAGTCGATCGCGTCTCCGCAGACGTGCGCCGCTACTCGTTCCTTCATTCCCACGATCTGATCGCCAACGACAAGTCCCGATAATCTTTGCCACCAAACTGCTTCTCGACACTCGCCCGGGATCGATTACCGATCAAGACAGCTTTTGCGTATGACTCTGAAACGTCCTTCACGCTTTCGAGACAAGCGAAACGCCCACGGAATCTCCTAAGGATGGAAGCTTGACCACCACGGGAAAACCGAGGCGCCCGGCGTCCTTCACCGCTGCCCCCACATTCGAGACGGAGACACCGTCAGGAACGGGAACACCGGCTGCCCGCAGCTACATCGCTACGGCAAGGCACCCGATTGTTTCTGCCAGATTCTCACCAGTACTGTCAGGCATGACGCTGGAGGATGCAACCGAACTCTGAACTCCTTCGAAGAACGAAATGATCTGGAGGGTTAGATCGCTGATCAGCAGCGATTCCTCGATCGCTGGCCCGAGATCACCGACGAGGCGAATGACTGGCTGAACCGCCCAGATGTTCGGCCCGCCGCGGGGCATTGACCCGATGATGGAAACATTCACTTCACCCGGTCATATCTATCACGATCCCGGCGCCAGCATTGTCCAGCTCATCGCGCCAAATCGAATGGCGCTATTGCACGATGCACCTGCCCGTTCCATCCACGTCGCAGACGAGATTTGATTCCGCGCAACATGGATCGAAACCCGGGAACAGATTGCAGAGCTGGCCTTCCTCGATACATTCGACACACTGTCCGTTCTCGTCGCAAATGTTGTTGCCCGTCGTTCCACAGGAATTGCCAAGCAGTCCTGCGGGCGAGCACGTTCCCGTCAACGTGCAGAAGACACAGTTCGTATCGAAGTGCAGGATTTCAACGCAATCTGAAGAATTGCAACAGTCGTAGCATTGGCCGTCAGAGCATCGAACCTGCTGACCAGGGCAGGGTGCGAGTGTTGTAGTGGACGCCAACGGAATGGACGTCGTGGTGACGGGCGCAAGCGTCGTGGTCGTGGTTGCGACGCACAGACCAAAGAATTCTGATTCCGGGACCTGGCAAACCAACCCCGCACAGCAACATTCCGTACCCTCGCAACCAGTCCCCTCCCGTCCACAACAGAAGGAGTTAAAGGGTTGAATCTCTCCGACGCCGCAGAGCAACGATGCTTGGGTTTCCCGGCATTCGCCGCTGCAACACTGGGTGTCACCATCACACAGGATAGCGAAGTCAGGCAGGCAAGCCGGCGTCGAGGTGGTGGTCGATGGCGCCGAGCAGTCCAGCCCAGGGACGCAGGCGTTTCCATTTACCCCGGGGCAGCAACTGTTGCCATCGCCGCAGCGGCCGTCGTCGGCAATACCGGTACAGCATTCACCCAACTCGCAACGGCCACCACAGCAGGCGAGGCCTGAAGAGCAATCGATTTCTTCTCTTGCAGCCAGACAGCACGTGTCCTCTTCGTCGATACAGTAACCGCCGAGGCAGCACTGCTGGCCAGCCGGGCAGGGCGTGTCACAGTCCGGAATGGGGCAGATGGTTCCCGGAACGCAGCTGTTGCCAGTGGGTCCTGGACAGCAAAGTTGCCCGGTCGTGCACGGTGGATCACACGCTGGCGCTGCAGTCGTCGTGGTTGCCACACAGGTGTTTTCCGGCACGCATTCGCCGCTGCAACATTCGCCGGCCTCGAACGTATCGAGAATACAGACTGTCCCGTTATCGTGGGGTCGACAATTCTCGCCGTTGTCATCGCAGATCTGGCATCGCCGAGTACAGCGCAGATTCGCGAGCGGATCGCAGAAGAGTCCCTCACAACATGGCTGCAGGTCGCAACTCGCGCCGTAGCCGGCGCAGAAGGCACACGAAGCCCCGGGCGGTAGACACATTCCCAGACAGCATGAACCTGTGGTTTCTTCATCGACCACACAGTCCGGACCGCCGGTGTCATCGCCCAGTCGCTGACAGGTCCCGCTGACACAGATAATGCAGCCTTCGTCACCGTTTTCATAACGGCCGACGCAGTCTGGATCGTCGCAGCACTCACTTTCCCGTTCGCAGACGCCGTCGCAGCAAACGCCGCCACCTTCGCCGCCGCAGGGGAAGCAATTTTCGTCCTCGCAGACCTCACAGGTCGCGCAGCGATTCACGCACACGCCGGCAACGCAATCCTGGCACGCTCCGCAGTCGCAGCATGCATCGTCGGCGATACATGTGGCAACGCCATCGAGAAGACAGCATTTCGTGCCGCCAGGGCAGCACAGTGTGCCGTCGCTGCCCTGGCAAACCTCACCGCCAGCCGGGCAGCACCATGCATCGGGATACAGGTCGCGGTCTATTTCCACGTCGGCCGCAACGATGCGGCCTTCGGGGTCGAAGCACTCTCCGTCGCAGCAGGTTCCGCCGCAGGTCAGCTCTGCAGGACAGCAATGCTCCTCCTTCAGCGGCGGGCCGCTGCCCTCACCGCCATAGACACGAACCAGGCAGACTGAGCCCGGTTCGCAGCATTCTCCGTCGCAGCACTGAAACTCCTCGTCGCAGCACTCCAGCCCGCATGGGTAGTGCGTCGCGGGATCGCAACAAATGTCGTTGTTTCCATCGATCGCGCAGGAGTCCGAGCTGTGACAGCAGACATCGCCGCATACCTTCTGACCGGCTGTGCAACACGACTCGCCGTCAGTCGTACAGAGGCCGTTGGGACAGCATTTGTCCTCACACCAGGCATCTGTGGCATTGGGACAGCAGTGACCGTCCTTGCATTTGCCGTTGTCACAGCAGACACCACCGCACATTTGCTTCGGAATCACGCAGGTTATTGGCTTGGGAGCAAAGGTGGGGCGGGTGCCGATGGACCGGGCATCGGCTCGTTCAGATATCGCGGCGGCGCTTCCGAGACCGAGCAGCCCCTTCAGCACCGTCCGCCGGGAAGCGCCCCTGGCCAGGGACAGAATGAGGTCATCGAAGCGTTTACTGTCCAACCCAGTTCTCCATCTGAAACCGGCACGACGGACCAGAAACGGAACACTTCTTCGACGGGTGCTTGTGCTGTCAACGGGTTTTGCTCTGCTGCAATCGTAGCAGGAAGATTGCCTCTGTCAATCACCATGCCTCCACGGGAAATGGGGTGAAAAGTATCGGCGGGCACGAAGCCCATGACTCCCGGATTTTGTGAGTGAGACGAATCAGCGCACTTCGTCGCTGAGTGATGTCCTTGCTGGCCGTCGACGCACTTTTTGCGCATTCGGAATCAGAAGGATCGAAAGAGCTTCTGCTTGCCCAGTCAAAAAAGGGTCTGCCCTAATTGACATAGTAGAAATCGGCGTGGTAGCGTCGAAACGATGGTGGCGGGCATCCGTTCGAGGGCCGACTGGAGCGCTCAGTGCTGCCGCCAGCCGGGGGGAACGGGATGATTTCTCTGGAGCCACTGCCGGATTCCACGAATCGCCGGTCAGTCATGAAGGTCGGAGTTACTTCGCTGGCAATGCTGGCCGGAATGGGCGTCATTTCCCGGACTTCGGCGCAGGGAACGCCCGAACCGATGCCAAGCATGGTCGGTTTGTATGGCGTCACCCGCAGCTATGGGGTCAAAGACGACGCCAGTGTCGATGAGCTCAATGCCATCGTCGAGGGTTTCGTGGACATCGTCTCCGCTGATCCCGGCTTCGTCAGCTACAACGTGATCTATGACGATTCGACTCGTGGATATATCACTGTCGGCATCTTCGACAACGCCGACAGTGCCCAGTCATCCGTCGAGGAAGCCGCGCAGTATGTGATCGACAACAATCTGGCCGACTACTTCGTCGATCCGGCGCCTGTCATCGTGCAGGGCGCGATCGCTATCAGCGCCAGCGCGTAGTCAGCGCTCGACCATAGTCCGTGCCGAGGAGGAAGAGCATGAACGTTTCTCGTCGCACCCTGCTGTCAGGAGCAGCGCTCGGCTTTGCAACGCACGCGGCGTTGCGGAACGGCGCTCACGCGCACGGCACGCCGGTGGCCTCGCCGGGCCCGGCTGGGCCAGTGTTGGCGACGCCTGGGTTTGCGATCGCCCGAGTGCGCACCATCGCCGATCCCACGCAGACCCAGGCGGCCGTTTTTCCCAGCGTCATGGCGGACTTCTTGCCGCCGACCCGCGCGGTCCCGGGGTATGCCGGATATCTCTTCGTCCAGGACGACACCGACCCTGCCACCGCGATCACCCTGACGCTCGTGAGCGACGCCCTCGCCGCAGATGCTGCGGGCTCAGTGGCGCAGGATTTTGTCGCGGGTCTCGATCCGCGCTTTGCCGTGGAAACAGTCGAGGCGGCGAATGGCGAGGTACTGATCTACGAAATCACCACCCGTTCCGCGGCGGAGCTCCCACCCTTTCTGTATGGATGCCACCTGACGATGCGTGTGAATGTCACCGCTCCGGGAACGGACATCATGCGTGATGTGTATCCGATCGTCAGAGACGGGTTGACGCCCGAGCTCGCCACAATGCCAGGATTTGTGGCGTATCTCTGGGTGAAAACCGGCGACACCGGCACAGCAATCAACATCTGGGAAACCGCCGAGCAGACCGCTGCTGGCGATATTGCCGTGCGCGACTGGATCGTCGCCAACGCCATACCGGAAACCGTGGGTACACCAACCGTGTACGCCGGCACCATCGGTTATGCCCAAATGGCAGGAATTGGCTAGCACCACCCACGGGATCAAGAGAGGAATGAACGTGAGCAGCATTTCCACCAGGCTGGAGTCCAGCAATCGCCGTGATCTCGTGAAGGCCGGAAGCGGAGTCTTCGCGGCTTTGGCCGGCGTGAGTCTCGTTTCCCGTGGCCGCGCGCAGGACGCCTCGCCCGAAGCGGCGACCGGGCGAGATCTGAATGGCTACTACGGCGTTACGCGTACCTATGTCGTCGTGGAGAACGCAGATCTCGAAGCACTGGTCGCCGTCGTCGAAGGGTATGCCGCGCTGATTTCCCAATCACCCGGTTTCGCCGCCTATTCGATTCTGTACAACGACGAGACCCGGGTCTGGACAGCATTCGCATTATTTGACACGGCGGAGAATGCGCAGGCCTCGACCGACTCGGCGGCGTCATTCGTGCAGGAGAACGATCTCGGCAGCTCTTTCGAGGACCCGACCCCAGTCGTCGTGGAAGGCCGAGTGATCGTCAACGCCGGTTTCTGACCGTTCGTCGTTCCGAGCTCACGGGAACTGTCTCGTTTCTGATCGGCATCGTTGGGCGCAGTGGAGTGGGCAGCGGCTCCCGAAGTGACCACCCACTCCGCTGCGGTTCCCTTCGGAATGGCGTATGGCATCCCTGGGGCGGTCGATGGGGTCTCTCGCTGATTCCGCGGCGGCAACTGCCGGGACGAGCGTCTCGAACGGGGGTTCCTGGCGTCTGTCGAGTGGGCCGGCGAACCTGCCGGGTTCAGGTTGCCCGAGACCAGTACAATCAGGCGTGGCAGTGATGATGCCTGAAGCGACGAAATCCTGACAGGACGACCATGGATTCCACGAACGCTCATCCCAATCGACCAGCCGCGACAGACTCCGACGGTCGCGTGGAGACCCTCACCGATCAGGATCACGCGTTCGGATTCAATACGCTGGCAGTGCATGCCGGTCAGCGACCCGATCCAACGACCGGGGCCAGGGCGATGCCGCTTTATCAGACGACCTCCTATGTCTTCGAAGACACCGACCATGCGGCAGAACTCTTCGCGTTGCAGCGGTTCGGCAACATCTATTCGCGGATCATGAACCCAACCAACGCCGCTTTCGAGGAGCGGATAGCCGCACTGGAGGGAGGCGTCGGAGCATTGGCAGTCGGTTCCGGACAGGCGGCGCAATTCATTGCGCTCGCCACCTTGCTGGCTCCAGGCGATCAGATCGTCAGTTCCTCGGCGCTGTACGGCGGCACGTATACGCAATTCGACATCACTTTGCGGCATTGGGGCATCGATACGGTGTTCGTCGATCCTGCCGATCCGGAGAACTTCCGGCGGGCGATCACTGAGAAGACGAAAGTGCTTTACGGCGAAACGATCGGCAATCCGCGGATCGATGTGTTCGATATCGAAGCAGTCGCCGGGATCGCCCATGAAGCCGGCGTGCCGTTGATGATCGACAACACCTTCGCCACGCCCTATCTCTGCCGGCCCATGGAGTTCGGCGCGGATATCGTCGTGCACTCGGCGACGAAGTTCATCGGCGGGCATGGCACGTCGATCGGCGGGGTGATCGTCGAGTCGGGCCGCTTTCCCTGGGCGAATGGCAACTTCCCAGGGATGACCGAGCCATCGCCCGGGTATCACGGCATCCGTTTTGCTGAGACGTTCGGTGAATATGGCTATCTGATGAAAGCGCGCGTCGAGAATCTGCGCGATCTGGGTCCTGCCCTGAGCCCGTTCAACTCATGGCTCTTCCTGCAGGGACTGGAAACGCTGCCTGTGCGAATGCGCGAGCATGTGCGCAATGCCGAACAGGTGGCAGCGTTTCTGGCGGAGCATCCCGGAGTCGGCTGGGTCAGCTATCCCGGTCTGCCGGCCAGCCCGTATCGGGAGCTAGCGAGGAAGTACCTGCCGCAAGGCGCGGGTGCGGTCTTCACTTTTGGGGTGAAGGGAGGCCGGGAGGTCGGGGCGCGATTCATCGAGCAGCTGCGGCTTATCTCGCATCTTGCGAATGTGGGCGACGCGAAGACGCTGATCATTCATCCAGCCAGCACGACACACCAGCAGCTGACCGACGAGCAGCAAATCAGCGCGGGAGTGAGTCCGGATCTGGTGCGCATCTCTGTTGGGCTGGAGGATGTCGACGATCTCATCTGGGATCTGGATCAGGCGCTGACTGCGGCGCAGGTAGTCGGCAAAGGGCAAAAGGCAAAGGTGGAACTAGGAACTAGGAACTAGGAACTAGGAACTGGGCGCTGGGAACTGGGAACTGGGCACTGGGAACTGGGCACTGGGCACTGGGAACTGGGCACTGGGCACTGGGAACTGGGCACTGGGCACTGGGCACTGGGCACTGGGAACTGGGCACCAGGGAATAGGCAAAAGACAAAGGTGGCAGTAGGCGCCTGGGCACTGGGCAGAGAACAGGTGCGATTCTGCGGATTGCGAAGCACAAGCGTCGGAGCATCTTGTGACGGACACCATCAAGACCTGGGAAGCGGCGCCGGAATCGAATATCGCGGCTACCGCTGGCGCGTTCGAGCGGCTGAAGATTTTGACGACGTACCACACGATCGCCATGGTTGGATTGTCGCCGGATCCGATGCGGCCAAGTCATTTCGCGGCGATCTACATGCAATCGGAGGGGTACGACATCATCCCGGTGAACCCCAAGTACGCAGGAACCGCGATCCTTGGCCAGGAGGTCTATCCCTCCCTGCTCGACATCCCTCGCGAGCGCAACGTCGAGATCGTGGACGTTTTCCGGCGACCGGTCGACATTCCGCCGGTTCTCGATCAGGCGATCGCGATCGGTGCGCAGGTGTTCTGGATGCAGCTGGGGATCGTCAATCACGCTGAAGCGGCTCGGGCTCGTGAGGCGGGGCTGGAGGTTGTGCAGAACCGCTGCGTGAAGATCGAGCATGCGCGGTTTTTCGGCGGCCTGAATCTGGTGGGGATGAATACGGGCATCATTACGTCGCGGCGGACGGTGGGGTAGAACCTGCGGGCCTCGCCATCGAGCGCTTTTTACTGGCTGGCGTTGCGACACCAGATGGCATCTTTCCGAGAGGACGAACGATCTCGCTTCATCTTCGTCGCCGGACGCGGCACTTCCCGAAAGGTGCGTGGCCGAGCTCATCATGACTGGGTGACGGCGCGTCCGGCATACACAGAAGGTGGAAGTGTTCAACTCAATTCGTTCAGTCCGGGGTGCGGCGAGGACCGTGGCTTTCATGCTGCGGGTGATGCCGATGCTTCCGTCGGGGTGGCTCGACCGCTTCTCGCCGGAGCCGCTGTACGAGCAGGTGGCGATTCCAGGAGGCGATCCGGCCGCGCCTGCCGAGATGTTCCGGCCCGACGATGGGTCAATTCACGCGGGGGTGGTGGTGTGCCTGGGTGTGATCCCCTTCGACGTCACGCATCCGCAGGTGAAGCGGCTGGGCCGGGCACTGGCACGTCGGGGATTCGTGGTGCTGATCGTCTGGTCGGCGGAGATGCGATCGCTGCGCATTTCCCCTGACGATACGGGGCGGCTGGTGGCGGCCTACGACTGGTTGATGAGTCATCCGTCCGTCGATCCTGAGCGCAGCGGGTTGCTGGGAACCTGCGTCGGAGCGGGGTTCGTGTTGCAGGCCGCCGCACAGCCGGAGATTCGCGAGCGTGTGCAATTCGTGTCCAGTTTCGCGCCGTTTGCCTCGCTGCGAACGCTGGCGCTGGATATCGGCAGTGGCACAACCGAGATCGATGGCATCCGGCGGCCCTGGGACGTCGATCAGCTTTCCCGGCATGTCTACGTGCGGACGCTGACTGCTGGCCTGGACCCGGAGGACGCTGACCGCCTCGAAACAGCCTGGTTCGAGCGACGGCCGCTCCCTTCTCCGGAGGAGCTCGATGCCGCCGGCCGGGAGGTGCTGCCGCTGCTGCGGACCACCGACCGGGTCCATCTCGAACAGCTTCTCGACGAGCGCCCGGTGTTGAAACGCACCGTCGATGCGGTGTCCCCAATCGCGGTTGCCGGAGAGATACGGGCAGGATACGTGGGGATCGGTCACGACCGGGACGACACGGTGCTGCCGTTTGGCGAGTCGCAGCGGCTTTTCGCGGCGATGCGGGGTCGGGCTGGGGTCGGGCTCACCGAATTCCATATGTTCCAGCATGCCGATCCGACCAAGCGGAGTCTGGCGAAGTGGGCGTTGCTGGTCGAGTTGTGGAAGTTCGTCCGATTTTGCGGTCCGGCGCTGCGGTTTGCAGATTACCGGGTCAGAGGCAAGGACAAATAACAATTCAATGTAGAGGGACAACTTTGAACTCCGCGGGACATGCGGGGTACCATTGTCGGTGTCGTTCGCGGTACTCCTGGCTATCTAATGATTTCCGAGGTGACGAGCAATGGCAATGAGTTTCGCAGGCCGCAAGCAGAGATCTTTGGAAGCAGCGGCTGATGGAGAAGAATTGCTCCGCTCTGCTCACCGGAGCGCAGTTCAAGCCTCTCCCGCCGAAATGGCAGGGTTTTTTCAGCAACTACTCGGTCAGCAACTGACGGCGTATATGACCGGTGTGTCCAATCCAAAGGCGGTTGGCAAGTGGGCCCGGGGCGAAAGAACCCCCCGTCCCGCCGCGGAAGCGAAATTGCGACAGGCTTTTCAGATTGCCGTGCTGATCAGTGAACTGGACGATGAGGAGACTGCCCGGGCCTGGTTCATGGGAATGAATCCGGCGCTCGACCACCGTGCTCCGGCCTGGGTAATTGCGAATCATCCGGACGGTGGTGACCGCGCGATGAATGCCGCGCTGGCCTATCTCTCCTACGGATAGTGCCGGTTCAGGTTGCTCCGGACCCAATAATCCTTTACCGGATTGGACGTAGTCCTACTCCGCTGGTATTTCCACCATTGTCGAGTCAGGGGCGCGGACGATATGACGATCCCGATGGCCAAGTGTCAGTGCTCTATGCCGCAGGAAGCCGCCGCGGAGCCTTCATGGAGACTGTCGATCAGTTCCGGTTTGACGTATCCACACTAGCGGAGGCCCAAGCGCGAACCGGCACGTCAACTGACGCAGCTGGCGCCTCATTTGGCACGGTACCAGGATCATTTTTCCGGCGTCGCATCGTCGCATTTCGACTTGCACCCGGACATCGACTACTCGACGTCCGCTCGCCGGAAACCCACGCAACGGTCCTTCGGGAAAAGGCCGGGGCCTTACGCGATCTGGGTGTTGGTCCGAGGCTGACGCTCGGTGATCTGCTCGGTAGCGATTACCGCCTTCCGCGTGTCTTCACACGATGGGCAATCGACCATGGGTTCGATGGAATTGCGTATCCCAGCTGCCATGACCTGGAGATGACCTGTGCAGCACTCTTCGAAAGTTCGAAGATTGTGCCGATTAGCGAACCCGAAGAGATCAGTCCTCAGGACAATGACCTGATCGAGGTGGCGGGGCTCTGGCGGCTATCAATGCCCTTCTGAGTTTGAAGGCCTTCGTTCCAGCCGGCGAGAGAGCTTGAACACGGTTCACGAGCTCTTTTTGCTTCTTCTCAGTAGTCGCAGCCGGATGAGAAACTTGACATTCAGCGTTCCTGGTGTTCCTCATAGTCCGCTGGCTTCCACCACGTGATAGCCTAGAACCTGCCCCGCTGTGGCATGCTCGGGCAGGGAGCCGTCTCCA
>JBFWRO010000025.1:0-13076 GCA_050248865.1 Thermomicrobiales bacterium
TTCAATTTGGGCGTAAAACTGTCGCGCAGGAAATCGATGCGGTGCGCCAGTGGCTGTCCTACCCTCACGTTCACCTGGCGATCGATCCAGAGTTCGCGATCAACGAGGGAGAGACTCCGGGAGTCGACCTCGGGCAAATCGACGCCGCAGACGTGCGGACTGCCCAGGAATTGCTGGCGGATATCGCGCGCAGCGAAGGACTGCCCCCGAAGCTGCTCATCGTGCATCAGTTCAATCTTTACTCCCTGTCGAACCGAGATCAGATCGAACAGATTCCCGGCGTGCAATTTGTGCTCGAGGTGGATGGCTGGGGCGGACCAGACGCCAAGCGCGACACGTATGCCGTTGTCGGCGGCAATGTCATTCACGATTTCTACGGATTCAAGCTCTGGTACCGGCAGGACGAACCATTGATGTCCGCCGCCGAGGTCATGGCTCTCCAGCCGCCACCCGATCTGGTGATTTATCAGTAGGCATCGAGACCCGCAAATGCGGCGATCACGGCGAGTTGCCTGCGAACGCGGCTTCCTGTCACCCTAGGGCCAGAGCTCGATTTCCGCGATGCCGCCCAGTTCCGGGGTCTCGTCGATGGCGATGAAGGCAAAACGGACGAACATGGTCGACGCGTTCAGCTCCAGCGTCGACCAATCGCCTTCAGTTTGCACGAGCGACAGATCGAGGTCCGTCCAGGTTTGGCCGTCCAGCGAGACCGAGATGTAGAGCTGACCGCTGATGCCATTCGAGCCTGCCTGCCACCGGATCGACGATATCCACTGCTCGCTTCCCGCGTCCGCGACGAAAACCGCCGCCTGCGCCGCAGGCATGCCCGGCGCAAACCAGACCGTCGATGCATCTTCGTCGACGAGCACTTCGCCCGATGTCGACCCTTCGGTTCGCTGAATCCTGACGATTTGGAGCGGCTGCGGTCCCGCGTCGATGGTGCTCGTGGCAGCAGGCGCCGGCGCCTGTTCGACGATCATCGTTTCGGTTGGCTCGACGACGACCTCCTCGGTTGCCGCCGGCTCGAGGGTCGGTTCGACTGCCGACTCGAGGGTCGGCTCGAGGGTCGCGGAAGGTTCCGCCGGCTGTAGCGTTTCCGTTGCCTCCGGTGCGATCTGGGCCGGCGTCTCTGAGGGAAGCGGATCAGTCGTCCCCGGTCCATCGTCCAGGATCGGCAAACTCGAAACGCTGAGAAGTTCCAGGAATGCTCCGGCGACCCAGCCAGTTCCCAATCCCGAGACCTGCAGCCGGTACCACTGGTAGTTCCCGCTTTGCACTGGACCCGCGAGTACGGTGCCCTGTCTCCCGGAAAGCATCACACCGATGATGGTATTTCCCGTCCCCGGTTCCGTGCGAACGTTTACCGGAGTCGTGGCCTCCACCGTCGAGCCAATCGGGAGGGTTCCGGACGGCGCGGTTGGCGAGGACGTAGCGGTTGACGACGCCGCACTGACGACGCGGAGATAGAGCCCGGCCACATATCCCGATCCGAAGCCCGGGAAGGTCGCTGGATACCAGGTATACCCGCCAGCCACAACTGGAGCGCCGGTTACTGTTCCATCAGCGCCGTTTGGCAAGATCAAAAGCGTCGTCGCCGAAGAAGAAGGTGCTGATCGCAGCCGCAAATTGGCGGATGTTTCGACGTCAGTTCCAACCGGAATGGCCCCTGGTATGGAGGTTGTCGGCGTTCTGGTAGGCGTCCGGGTTGCCGTTGCGTTTCCGGAGGCGGGTGTCGCAGTGATGTTCAGGGCACGCAGGAATGATCCAGCGATCCAACCCTGCCCATAGCCTTCCATCGCTACTGGATACCAGGTGTAACCCCCACTGGTCACCGGAGTTCCAGTGGCAATGGCGCCTCGCGTGCCATTGGCGACGATTCCTCGCGAGGTGAAATTCGTTCCTGCTCCAGAGCGAAGATTGACGTTCGCCGTCGTGACGATCATCATGCCCGGCGCGAACGGATTCGAAGCAGACGTCGTCGGCGTGCGGGTGGGAGTGTGCGTTGGTGTGGGCGTCCGCGTCGGTGTCCGCGTGGCCGTGGCCGAACTGACACTCGAGGGCGTCTCCGTTATGTCTAACGACCGCAAAAAGTCTCCGGCGATCCAGCCAGCCGGGAATCCTTCCATGGCCACCGGGTACCACGTATATCTTCCACTCGTCACAGGGGTGCCGGTGATCGAGCCGCGAGTGCCGCCGGGAACGATCCCTAGCGACGTAAAGTTCGTGCCTGCACCGCTTCGCAAATTGACGCCAACGGAGGTCCGGACCATCATGCCCGGCGACCAGGAACCGGCGCCTGTCGTCGGCGTTCGCGTGAACGTGGGGGTGCGCGTGGCTGTGGCCGATGGGCCCCCTCCGCCTGGGCCGTCGGGATCGATGACGATGACATCGTAGGCGAAGGTCGAAGAGGCGGCGTTGCCAACCCCGCTGATGGTTACCCGGTAGGTCGAATCACTGCCAGGATTCGCCCAGGCATCTCCACTGCCCATCGACGTAGGGCGAAAGACGATCGTGTTTTCACCATAGCCATTGTTCGTTCGTGACTCGATGGTGACCGGGACATTTGCACCGTCCCGCGTGAGCGTCACTGTAGCGCCGGAGAAGTTCGCTCCAGGATAGGAGAACGTCCATCGGGGAAAGACGACCTGATAGGGAACGTATCCGGTTGGGGGCCAGGCGACGAATCCATCGCGCGTGCCGGGCCGCGGGCCGCCAATGTTCGAGTCGAATACCCATATCGAGTTCGACGAGCTGAAAGACGGATTGCCGCCGGTGGCGGGCGCAAAGGGGGTGTCACCGGTGCCAAAGGTCTGTGTCTGCGGGTAGAGCAGCCATCGGCGATGCCCAGCCACGAAGTTGTTGGAACCGGCGTCCTTGATGTATGCGTCGACGGCGCTTCGCCCGTGATAACCGATTGCGATATTCGAGCTCCCGGCTGCCTCGTACGCGTCGGCGGTCCAGCAATCCCAATCCGAAGGGGGAAAGTGCGAGAGCGCGCCGTTCGCGCTCATCACAAGGGCGGCCTGCTGGTTCTTGCTATTGGCTGTGCTCGAGAATCCGATTGACGTCGGTACACCTGACATTCCCCGGTAGTACATGATGCGGAGCAGTACATCGTCCCGGTATGCACTCGACGTGGTTCCCGCGTCGCAGGATGGATGATTGCCCGTCCAGCTGATGGCCGGTTGCGATTGGCCGCGATAGTACGCGTTGAAGTAGGCGACCACGGCCGAGCGGCTGCTGGTATCGACTGACGGAATATCCGCCGCGAATACCGCTTCGCTGGCGTCGATGACATAGGAATCGCCAGTAAAGACCGGCGCATCGCCGAGGTACCCACCATCCTGGGCAAGCGCGCGCGGCGCAGGCGCGACCACAAGCGCTGGCGCAAGCACCATCAAGGAAACAAGCAATCTCAGCATCAGGGAACGCACAAATGTTGTCCTCTCACATCCCACCCTGCACAGCCAGTACTTCGGAGGAATGTGGCAATCGCACCAGTCGCAGCGGGCTGCAACCCGGCAAACGGGCGATGGATGTCTATCCTAATCTCGGAGATGGAATGGTGCAACTTGCCGGGACGATGCCGAACGCTGGCATGCGCTCTCAGCGATTTGTTCGCCAAGATCACCAGGATGAAGCCAGATCACCGGAATCCGGGCAAGCGATCGACGACAATTCGCGAGAGTTGGCAGCAGAGTTTCTCGCGATCCGGGAAATGGACCATGCGATCCCGAGCGGTGCATCTCCTCGCGTACCTGACCGGCGCACGCGGACCGTTGCGTTCCGCGTTCGACTGGTTGCGGTCGAAAGGCGTCGGTGAGCGCGTCATCAAGAGCGCGATGGCGGCCATGGCGGCTTACTGGCTGGCCCGGTTTCTGCCCGACAACGCGAACCCGATCCTTGCGCCGTTGACCGCCATCTTTTCCATCAACCTGACGATCGCCGGGAGCATGAAGGATGCGGGGCAGCGCATTCTCGGCGTGCTCTTTGGCGTCATTTTCGCCTGGCTGGTTTACGAGTTCGTTGGTCCGGGCTCGATCGCTATCGGGATCATCATCGTCGCATCCTTCTATGCCGGGCGGCGACTGGGACTCGAGCCCTCGGGCGTGCAGCAACTTGCCGTCTCGACCCTGCTTGTGGTGCTCGCCGCCGCTGGAACGCAGCTCGACAACGTCGCCCTCCTGCATCTTGCAAACACCATCATCGGCACCGGGGTTGGCCTCCTGCTCAACGCCTCGGTCGCTCCACCGAACCATGTGCCGGCAGCGCGAACCGAGCTCGACAAGCTCGGTCATGGCATCGAGGACATTCTGGTCACGCTTCGCGATGCCCTGAACGCGGGCATTGGCCACGACACCGCACTCGAATCACTGTACGCCTCGCGCCGCATCGCGGATACGCTGCACGACACCGACACCGCATTGCGGAACGCTGAAGAAAGCCTCACTTACAACCTGATGGGAAAGCACCAGCGGGAAGTGCTGACCGTTTACCGGCGCATCGGTGAAGCCCTCGAACACTCCGCGCTCCAGACGCGGATCATTGCCCGAGGTCTGACCGACGCCACGGCAGCCTCGGCGGCCGGCGTCGAACGTCCGGCCTGGCTGGAGCCCGATGTTCTCGGTCATGACCTGGCCCAATTCGTTCAGGAGGCCCTGCTCGCGTTGCAAGTCTTCTTGCGACCCCTCGAGCGTGGCGACGCGCGCCCGGAGTCGATCTCCCTCGAGGGCATCTCGCGCCAGCGACACGAAGTGACGACATCCGCCGCTGAGGCTCTGGACTTGATCACGCCTGACGGCTGGATACTTCTTGGCGAGATTGTCGCGATCGCGTCCCAACTGGTGGTCGACCTGGCGGCTGTGCCCACGGAATATGTCGATCCGGAGTCGGGTTACCGTCTGCGATGGTGGCAGGACACGATCGACACGTTCACCTGGTGGAGGGAGGATTGAGCAGACGGGCACTGGCACTGGCACTGGCACTGGCACTGGCACTGGGAACTGGGAACTGGGAGATAGTGCTTTGTTCGGGCGCGAAAGAGCACCCGACTTTTGTTCGCGGCCCGCGCTCCATGATGGGCGATGTGCGATGCTGGGACCAGTTGATCCAGACTGCTTGCGAAACCCAACCACCGGTGGGACGATTTGCCGGATTCAGCGTCGAACATCGGCCGGCATGACGAGAGGGACAGCCACGTGGTCAGACCAGTAACCGGGGATCTCGTTCTTCGTAGCGGGCGCGTCATCGATCCTGCCAATGGGCGCGATGAGGTGCTGGACATTCGGGTCAGTGAGGGGAAGATCGTCGCCGTCGACGCGAATCTCCCCGGGCAGCCGGGTGACCGCTCTATCGATCTTTCCGGTCTTGTCGTCACCCCGGGCATCATCGACATGCATGCCCACGTCGCCATCACGCACATCCGCTCGGAACTGTCGCTGCACCCATTCGTCAATACACTCGAGTCGGGTGTGACCACGGTCGTCGACGCGGGCACCACGGGCTGGCGCGATTTCTCTCACTTCCGGCACGACGTCATCGACAACCCTCGCGTCACCTCCCGGATTCGCGTTCTGTCGTATATCAACATTGTCGGGTCTGGCATGGGCGGCGGCGGTTTCGGCGGCGAATGGGAGCACGAATCGACCGAAATGAACGCGGTTCTGGCCGCTAACACGGCCATCGCGCACGCCGATGTCGTTGTCGGCATCAAGACCGCCCACTACTGGGCCAAACGCCGCTTCGACGACGCTCACCCAGCGTGGCTGGCGGTCGACCGCGCACTGGAGGCCGCCAATCTGTGCGACATGCCGCTGATGGTCGATTTCTTCCCCAATCTGCCGCACCAGCCGTATCCCGATCTGATCGTCAAGAAGCTGCGACCCGGCGACATCCATACCCACGTTTTCGCGCAGCAGTTTCCAACCGTCGACGAGGACGGGACGGTCTTTCCCTATATGCGGGAAGCGCGCGAACGCGGCGTGATCTTCGATCTCGGCCACGGCGCCGGCTCGTTCTGGTATCGGCACGCCGTACCGGCGATTCAGGATGGATTCATTCCAGATTCGATCTCGACCGATCTTCATACCGGCAATGTTGCCGGAGTCGTTATCGACATGCAGACCTGCATGAACAAGATCCTGAATATCGGCGTACCGCTGCCACAGGTGATCGAAATGTCGACGGCCGCGCCGGCGCGGGAGTTGCGTCGCCCGGATCTTGGCACGCTCACAATCGGCGGACCAGCGGACATCGCGATCTTCGCGCTGGACGAGGGGAGATTCACCTTCGTCGACTGCGAGCAAACGACCCTGACTGGAAACCAGCGGCTCCGTTGCGAGATGACCGTGTTCAACGGCAACGTCGTCTACAACCCGCACGGCAAGGGACTCGTCACCTGGGAAGAAGACGCCGCCGAATTCCCGATCCCCTTCCACGTCCGCGCGCAGGACTTTTAGGAGAAGGCCGAAGCGGGCGCTCCCGTCGCTGGCAGGGATCAATCTGGTGCTGGTTCGACGCGTTCCGCGGCGTGATTTGCGCCGTTTCCAAACGACGGGCGGACCTCGTGTCCGCCCGAATTGGCGGGGCGTGGTGGTTACGCTGGCAGGACCGCGATCTGGACGTCGTCGCCGGTCACGCGGACCGGGTAGATTCTGGCGGGTACGACGACCGGGAAGGACACCGGAAGTCCGGTTCTGATTTCGAATGCACCTCCATGCAGTGGGCACTCGATTTCGTCGCCAATGATCTCACCGTCGGAGAGCGACGCCTCCTCGTGGGTACAGGTGTCGGTGAGGGCGAAGAACTCGCCATCGACATTGATCAGGACGATCGGGTCGTCGTTCTTCCCGGCCTCGACGTATTTCATCTCGCCGGGGCCAATATCCCCTACCTTTGCGACCGTGTAGAAGTATTCCTCGGGAATCTCGTCGACCGGCGGCAGTTGCATGCCCTGCGCGTGCTTTCCACCGTCGTCATCGCGGCCCGTCAGGCGTTTCAAAATCATGACCTAGTCTTCCGCATCGGCATCGACGCCATACAGTCCTGCTTTGAGGACTTTGAGACTGAGCAGAGCGCATTTCAGTCTTGCCGGGCTGAGCGGAATACCCAGTTCGTCGAGGAGATCGTCCTTGGACAGAGCGCGCACGACATCGAGCGGCTGGCCCTTGACCATTTCGGTCAGTAACGAGGCCGACGCCTGACTGATCGCACAGCCCCGGCCGCTGAAGGCGATGTCATCGATTTTGTCGTCAGCAACACGAACGTCGATACGAATCTCATCTCCGCAGAGGGGGTTCGTGTCCTGAAACGAAAAATCGGCCGGATCGAGCGTACCGCGATTCTGCGGGTTTTTGTTGTGCTCGAGTATGAGTTCTCGATAGATGCTATCTGCCATTACCACACCATTCAGGCTTGGCTAAAAATCCGATTGACTTTGTGCAGACCGTCGACCAGGCGATCGATATCGGCGCGCGTGTTGTACACGTAGAAGCTGGCTCGTGTCGTCGCCGCAATACCCAGGGCCGCCATCAGCGGCTGTGCGCAATGATGGCCGGCGCGAACGGCGATGTTCTCTCCATCGAGGATTGCGGCCACGTCATGCGGATGGACCTCGCCCAGCGTGAAGGAGATGGCCCCGCTTCGCTTTGTGAGGTCTTCAGGACCGTACATCCTGAGACCGGGAATGCCTGGCAACTGTTCCATGGCGTAATCGAGCAGCTCGAGCTCGTGCTGACGGATGCGTTCCATCCCCAAACCCGTCAGGTATTCAGCCGCGGCAGCCATGCCAATCTGATCGGCAACGGCGGGGGTTCCCGCTTCGAACCTGGCAGGGATGTCGGCGAAGGTCGTGCCGTCGAGCGTCACCTTACGGATCATGCTCCCGCCTCCCATGAAGGGCGGCATTGCCTCGAGCAAACGGCGTTTTCCGTACAACAGGCCCGAGCCCATAGGGCCGACCATTTTGTGACCGGAGAAAGCAAGGAAGTCGATATCGAGAGCCTGCACGTCGACGGGCAGGTGCGGCACGCTCTGGGCGCCGTCGACCAGAACGACCGCACCGGCATCATGCGCCATCTGGGTGATCGCCGCAATGTCGTTCAAGGCGCCGATCGCGTTCGACACATGCGCGACCCCGACCAGTTTCGGTCGCCGGCGCAGGAGGTTGGCGAAGATGTCCATATCGAGCTGGTGATCGACGGTCAGGGGGACGTAGTCGATAGCGAATCCGATTTCCTCGCGCAGCATGTGCCACGGGACCAGATTGGAGTGGTGCTCCATCACGGTCAGCACGATGCGGTCGCTGGCGGTCAAATTCGCCTTGCCCCAGGAGGAGGCCACCAGATTGATCGCCTCGGTCGTATTGCGAACGAAGATGCACTCTTTCGGCAGACGAGCGTTGATGAATGTCGCCATTGTTTCCCGCGCACGCTCGTACGCCGCCGTTGCAGCTTCGGAGAGCTGGTAAACCCCCCGGTGAATGTTGGCGTTCGTCGTTCGGTAATAGTCATCGATGGCCCGGATCACGTGCTCCGGCTTCTGAGAGCTGGCGGCGCTGTCCAGGAAGGCAAGTGGTGGCCGGTTGCCGGATTGCGGCTGATTCAGAATTGGGAAGTCATTTCGCAATGCAGCGCCATCGAGCCGCGTTGCCGATGCGGGTTCTTGCATTGATAGGGTCATGATGTCTCTCCACCGGTAATCCGGGGGGCCCGAGACCGAAGTCCCGGGCTATCGATTCGGATCACCTCGGGATTGCCCTCCATCCCGGGGTGACTTGGGTGTCACAGAACGGCAGACACGGGTCTGCGCATCCAAAAAGACGCAATCGACTAGATGCCGACCTTACGCGCAATGGCGCTTTCCAGGAAACCCTGGATCTCCTCGACCGGAATCCGGTCGATCACTGGCCGGAAGAAACCCTCCACGATCAGCTTCTGGGCCTCCGTGTAGGGAATACCTCGCGCCTGCAGGTAGAACACGTGCTCCGGCTCGACCTGGGATACCGTCGCCCCGTGCGTGCACCGCACGTCGTTGGCCTTGATTTCGAGGTTGGGAATCGTGTCCGCCCGAGCCGTCCGGCTCAGGACGAGATTGCGGTTCTGCTGATAGGCGTCGGTCTTCTGCGCGCCTTCCTCGACCTTGATCAGACCCGAGTACACGCTCCTGGCGTTGTCTTTCAGCGCTCCCTTGAATTCGAGATCACTGGTGGCGTATGGGGCCTCGTGCAACTGCCAGGTGTGATTGTCGAAAAACTGATCGCCATCCGCGAAGAAAATGCCGAGCATCTCCGCCAGAGAGTTCTGGCCACGCAGGTGAGAGCCGATCGAGTTCTTTGTGAACTTGGAGCCCAGTGTGACATGAAGCGAGTTGAGCGTGGCGTCGTTGCCGAGAATCGCTCGCTCGGTCATAAAGTTCCAGGCGTGGCGTCCCCAGTCCTGAACTTGAACGTAGCGCAGCTGGCTCCCTTTGCCGAGGTGCAACTCGACCACAGATGACGAAAGCGACTGCTCCTCCTGCGTCTCGGAGCGGAAGGCGTCCACCACGAATGCCTCGGCGCCCTCTTCGAGCACGACAAGCGTGTGGTTGAAGATCGACGAACCCGCCGCGGTTGCGACCGCGAACGAGCGGAAGGGCAACTCAACACTGACGTTTTTCGGCACATAGAGGAACGATCCTCCTTGCCAGAAGGCGCCGTGCAAAGCTTCGAACTTGCCGAAGCTCGCCGGCACTGCCTCAGTCATGAAGTACCGCTTGACGAGGTCGGCATGGTCGGTCATCGCCGTGCCGAGATCGGTGAAAATCACCCCCTGGGCGGCGAAGTCGTCGCGCATCTCCGTCAGCAGCGACGTTGCATCGGCCTGCACATTGACCCCGGCGCGTGCCGTCTCATCCGAAATGCCGCCATCGCGGAAACCGGCGAGCGCCGAACCCGGCGTAACGCCGGACGGTGCCGGGAATGCGAACGGAGCCAGACGGTCGAGCTTGAGACCGCGGAGATCCGTCCGCCGCCACTCCTCGTCGGTGCGTTGCGGGAAGGGAAGAGCGTCATAGGTGGCCCAGGCAGCGAGCCGGGCGTCACGCACCCAGGCCGGCTCCCCGCGCGCCGCCGAAAGCTCCTCGATGGCGTCTTTGCCAAACCCGGTGCGGGTTGCTGCTGTCAACGTTGCTTCCATCAACCAACCGATCCTTCCATCTCGAGCTGGATCAGCCGGTTCAGCTCAACCGCATACTCCAGCGGGAGCTCCTTGGCGATTGGCTCGATGAACCCATTGACGATCATGCTCATCGCTTCGGTCTCTGAGATGCCACGACTCTGCAGATAGAAGATCTGCTCCTCAGCGACCTTGGAAACCGTCGCTTCGTGACCAATCGAGACTTTTTCTTCCTCGATTTCCATATAGGGATAGGTGTCAGTCCGGGCGGTTTCGTCCAGGAGCAGCGCGTCGCATACGACATTGCTGCGGACGTTTTCCGCGCCCTTGTGCACTTTCACCAGACCGCGATATGAAGAACGGCCGGATCCCTTGGAAATCGACTTGCTAATGATCTGCGAAGACGTATTCGGGGCGACATGCACCACCTTGCCGCCGGCATCCTGATGCTGATCATCGCCGGCGAAAGCGACCGAGAGGATTTCGCCTCGCGCGCCTTCTTCCATGAGCCAGACCGCCGGGTACTTCATCGTCAGCTTCGAGCCGAGATTGCCGTCGACCCACTCCATCGTGGCGTTGCGGTAGGCGGCGGCCCGCTTGGTGACCAGGTTGTAGACATTCTTCGACCAGTTCTGAATCGTCGTGTACCGACAACGGGCGCCTTCCTGAACGATGATCTCGACGACCGCCGAGTGCAGACTGTCAGTGCTGTAGGTTGGCGCCGTGCAGCCTTCGACGTAGTGGACATACGATCCGGGCGCGCAGATGATCAGCGTTCGCTCGAACTGGCCCATGTTCTCGGCATTGATCCGGAAGTAGGCCTGCAGCGGAACATCGATCTTGACACCTTCCGGCACATAGATGAAGGAACCGCCGGACCAGACCGCGCTGTTCAGCGCGGCGAACTTATTGTCATTCGCCGGAATGATCGTGCCGAAATACTGCTTTACCAACTCAGGGTATTCGCGCACTCCGGCATCCATGTCGAGGAATATGACGCCCAGCTTCTCGAGGTCCTCACGCAATGAGTGGTAGATGACTTCGGATTCGTACTGGGCGCCGACACCGGCGAGGAACTTGCGCTCCGCTTCGGGAATGCCGAGCTTTTCGAAGGTGTTCTTGATGTACTCCGGCACCTCGTCCCAGGTTTTGCCCTGCTTCTCGGTTGGGCGGATGTAATAGAAAATGTTGTCGAAGTCGATGTCGGCGAGGTTTCCGCCCCATGTCGGCATCGGCCGCTTCACGTAGTGGTCGTAGGCTTTGAGCCGAAAGTCGAGCATCCAGTCGGGCTCGTTCTTCATTCGGGAGATGCCTTCGACAACTTCCCTGCTCAGACCTCGCTCACCCTTGAAAAAGTAGTCCTCTTCGTCGCGGAATCCGTACTGGTAATCGGCGATTTCCACCTGAGGCTTGGGTACTGCAACCATAATTTGCTCCTTTGTAGCGGACCTTGGCATTGAGAAATGGTGCACGGTCAAAGCCGAGAACCATCTCCGATGTCCTCGTTCCTAGCTGACCGCGGCCAGCTCGGCGCTGATGTTTTCGTAGCCCTTCGCCTCGAGCTCATGCGCGAGTTCCGGGCCACCCTGCTTGACAATGCGGCCGTCCATGACGATATGGACAAAATGCGGCTTGATGTGGTTGAGCAAGCGCTGGTAATGGGTGATCAGTAGAACGCCCATCTCGGGATTCATCAAGTTGTTGACGCCCTCTGAAACGGTCTTCAACGCGTCGATATCGAGACCCGAGTCAGTCTCGTCGAGGATCGCCAGGCGAGGCTCGAGAAGCGCCATTTGCAGGATCTCTGCTCGCTTCTTTTCACCGCCGGAGAAACCTTCGTTCAGATAACGGGTCGCGAACGACTCGTCCATCTTCAACATGGCCATTTTTTCGCGCATCAGCTTGCGGAATTCGCGCGGGGTAAAGGGCGTCGCGGTGCCGCCATTGGCGACGATCTCCTCTTCGCGCGCATTGCGTACGTTCTTCACGGCCATCCGCAGGAAGTTCGCCATCGAAACTCCGGGGATCACCGTTGGATACTGGAACGCCAGAAAGAGTCCCTTCTGCGCGCGCTCATCGGGCGAGAGCTCGAGAATGTCCTCTCCGAAATAGCGAATCGAACCTTCTGTTACTTCATAGGACGGGTGACCGGCGATAACGTAGGCGAGGGTGCTCTTGCCGGAGCCATTCGGTCCCATCAATGCATGCACTTCACCCGGATTTACGACCAGGTCGATACCTTTCAGGATCTCCTTGTCTTCGATCGAGACATGGAGATTTTCGATTTCGAACATCGGCGTCTGACTCATGGCAACCGCGATTTCCTCCCGGATAACGAACCAGCCTCCGGCCCCCTGCCGTGGCTTTTCACGTGAACGTGATAACGAAACCTATTGCTCTCGTGTCTGGCAAAGTGGACAGGTTCCGGCGAACACCGTGTGGTGATTCGCAATGGCAAATCCGCTGCGTTCCGCGGCGACATGCCTGGCAATCAACGCTTCCGGAACATCGACGTCACGCATCAGCCCGCACGTTGTGCAGTAGACATGATCGTGACGGTCGACCCTGGCGTCGTACCGGCTGGCACTATCGGCGAAAGTCAGTTCCTGAATAAGCCCATGCTGCGCCAGCAAGTGAAGCGAGCGATACACCGTCCCATACGCAATGCGAGGATCGCGGCGGCGGACACGCTCGAATATCTCACCGGCGGTGAGATGCTCTTTGGCCACGACGACCTCATTCAGGATCATCTGGCGCTGGGCCGTCTGCCGGAACCCTTTTGTACGGGATGGTGTCAGCTGCTCACTCACGCTTTATGCTCTGTCCTTACCAAGACCCTATTTGAGAATGAGTCTCGTTGTCAGTAGATATTCTAGCAGATTGGTCGGAATTGGCCAACGGAGGAAAACCCCAGCACGGCAACAA
>JBFWRO010000026.1:0-13065 GCA_050248865.1 Thermomicrobiales bacterium
AGTGGGGGGTCATGCACAAGCTCCTCTTCGCATCAGACTTTCCCATTGCCACACCGCAGGAAACAATTGATGCCCTCGAACGGGTCAATGATTGCATCGCTGGAACGATGCTGCCTGAAGTGTCATCAGACGATCTTGAAGCGATCATCCAGCGACCCAGCCTGGAGCTGCTTGGTCTTGAAGCGTGACCGGAATGGATGGAACTCGCAGGTGAGTCAATTGATGTCAATTCGTCAAATTACGCGGAGCAGATGATGATCGTTGATGTTCACACCCATACCCCACGCTACCGGGAACCAGTCGCCGCCGATGACGACGTGCTCAATGCCATGTGGCGACCCGATCAGGCGAAATCGATCAAACCCTGCTGGGCTGATCACCTGGAGGCCATGAAGTCGGTCGACAAAGCGATTGTGTTCAACATTGCCACCGATCCCCGGAAGCCGATCGAGGACCTCGGTGGTGGCCAGTACCCGAATCCCGAGCTGAATAACGACACAGCCGCATTTGTACGCGCGCACCCCGAGAAGCTGCTTGGGTTTCTCTCTGTGCATCCGCACGACCAGAATGTTATGGAAGAGATTGAAAGGGCGACGCAGGACTTGAGACTCGCTGGCATCAAAGTCGGTCCGAACTACCAGAATTTCGATCCCCTGGGGCCAGAAGCTTTCGCTCTCTACAAGCGCGCTGAGGAGCTTGGATTGCCAATGCTCTTTCACCAGGGAACATCTCCTGTCCGTTTCGCTGATCTCGATTTTGCCCACCCTCGTCATATGGATCGCATTGCCACTGCATTCCCAGATCTGCGTATCGTCATGGCTCATATCGGGCACCCCTGGCAAATCGATTGCATAGTCGTTATTCGCAAGCATCCCAATGTCTATGCGGACATTTCGGCGAACTTTTACCGACCCTGGTCCTATTACAACGCGTTTCGCCTGGCGACAGAGTGGGGCGTGCTTCACAAACTGCTGTTTGGGTCCGACTTTCCTGTTGCCACCCCCCAGGAGACGATGGACGCTCTCAGTAAGGTCAACGACATCATCGAGGGCACGAACCTTCCGCGAGTGCCGGAGGAAGAGCTTGCAAAGATCCTGCACCGCGATAGTCTGACGCTGCTTGGACTGGAAACGTAGTTCGTCGACCAGCGTTAGTCGAGTTGGGAGGTGATGCACCGCTGAAGAAGCATCGTTGTAGGCATGTGATGGAGCCGCCGAACCGTCTCGAATTCTCGCAATCATTGAAGTGTCTGGAGGAATAACGTGTCCGATCACATTCAGAAGACCGTCGAACGTCTGAGCAGGATCGAAGTAGACCGGCGCCAGTTGCTCAAAGGCGCTTTGGCCACCGGCGCGGCGCTGCCGATTGCCGTCACACTGGATGGCGCCACAGTCTATGCCCAGGCTGGTGAAGATGGCGGAACACTGATTTTCAATAACCTGGCCAATCCATCGGGTCTCGACCCGCATATAGCAGGAGCCGTCGTCTCCTGGTTTCTGCTTGATAACATCTTCGACCGGCTGATGCGCCTCGACCCCTCGACAAGTGAGCCGGTGCCTTCCCTGGCAGAGACCTATGATGTTTCCGAGGATGGTCTCGTGTACACCTTCAAGCTTCGGTCGGGCGTGCGGTTCACCAACGGCCGCGAGTTGTCGTCGGCAGACGTCAAGTACAGCTTCGAGCGCATTCTCGACCCGAATGTGCCGGCAGTGGCCAAGGGGTATTTCAACCAGCTGGCGTCAATCGAAACCCCCGATGAACTGACCGTTGTTCTGAATTACAGCCAGCCCTTCGCCCCTCTGCTCCTCGCGCTCTGCCGCCTGGAAACCGCAATCGTCCCACAGGAAGTGGTCGAAGACACTGAAACATGGGAACAGTTTCCAGTGGGCTCGGGTCCGTACATCCTCGAGAGCAACGTCAAGGATCAGATGGCCGTCCTGGTACGCAATGAGGACTATTGGGAAGAGGGACTGCCAATCCTGGCTAAGATCGAACATCGAATTATTCCGCAACCGGAAACAGCGATGGCCAACATTCGTACTGGCGACATTCACGCCACAGAAGTGCAGGCCAAGGACATGGAATCGCTTGCAGATGCGGATGGCGTCGTTCCGACGCTCGTGACATCAGCGAACTGGCCTCACCTTTCGATGAACACCCAGGTTGCGCCATTTGACGATCTGCTGGTGCGACAGGCGATTCGAGTTGGTTTCAATCGGGCCGACGTTCAGCAGGCATCGTTCTTCAACACGGGAATTGTCAGCAACACCATGCTGCCTGAGGGTAATCCATACCGCGCGAACCCGGAAGGCTGGGACTACGATCCTGATCTGGCCCGCGAACTGCTTGCAGAAGCAGGATTAGCTGATGGCTTCTCGGCGACCTTGCGGATTATCAGCAACACTGGTTGGGCAGTCTCGGCATCGCAGATCGTTCAGGCATATCTGGGCGAACTGGGAATTCAGATCGAAATCGAGCCGATCGAGTCGACGACATGGTTCAGCGAAGTCTTTACGAACAGCGAGTTCGAGATGACAATGGTCGCCCACACCAGCAAGGTCGATCCTGACCTCTCGATGTTCGACATTCTGCACTCTGGCGAACTTGGAACCAAAAATTACACCCAGTTCAGTGACCCGGAAATGGACGACTTGCTCGACCGTGGTCGAGTCGCCCTCGACGCTGACGAACGTAAACAAATTTACGCTGACGCGCAGAAAATCTTCGCAGAGCGCTCAGGATACGTCGTCCTCAATCTTCAGCAGCAGGTATACGCGCTGCGGGACAACGTGGCCGATTTCACGTTGCTGCCATGGTCGGAGCTTCGCTGGAAAAACACCAGCCTCAGTTCGTAGACCTCACGCACCACACTGGCAGGGAAGAGGAGTCGTGGAATGCTGAGGTATCTCATTCGACGATTGCTCTTCTCCGTCGTTGTTGTGGCTGGTGTTGCGACAATCGCCTTCGCTTTGCTGCACATGATTCCGGGCGATCCGGTCGATGCCATCCTCGGCGTCGAAGCGAATCCGGCCACCCGTGAAGCGCTGCGTAAAGAACTCGGACTCGATGAACCCGTTCTCGTCCAGTATGTCAATTGGTGGAAGGGAGTGCTGCGGGGAGACCTTGGCGAATCGGTAATGACTGGGCAGTCTGTGAGCGAGCTGATTCGGCAGCGGCTCCCAGCGACCGTTCCGCTCGCGATGATTTCCATGTTGATCGCAATTGCTATCGCGGTGCCAGCCGGGATCATTTCCGCAGTGCGCCGGAATACGTGGATCGACGGGCTGGTGTCGATCATCGCCTTTGCGGGACTGTCGATTCCCGGATTCTGGCTGGGGACGCTGCTGATCCTCTTCTTCGCGGTACGCTGGCAATGGTTCCCACCCGGGGGATACGTGAGCATTTTTGACGATCCGATCGAAGGGTTCAGGCACCTGATTCTGCCGGCGATCGCGCTTGGTACGACGTTTGCTGCGGTTTTGACTCGAATGATTCGGTCGAGTCTGCTCGAGGTACTCGGTAAGGACTACATCAGGACAGCAAGAGCAAAAGGGCAGTCAGAGTCGAGAGTGCTGATACGTCACGCGCTCCGAAATGCGCTGATCCCGGCCGTGACCATTGTTGGCGTTCAAGCCGGATTCCTCTTGAGTGGCGCACTTGTCGTCGAGCAAGTTTTTTCCCTGCCCGGCATCGGCCGGCTCACGGTCCAGGCCGTGTTCGATCGCGATTTTCCTTTGCTGCAAGGTTGCATCATCGTCATAGCCACAATATTTGTTCTGGCGAATTTGATCACAGACCTTCTGTATGTTTATCTTGATCCGCGAATCAGCTATGAGTGACCTTCAGGCTCCCACCACCGATCGGTCTCCTGAGAATTGGGAAGGACGACTGTCCGCGGCGGGAGATGCGCAGCGATTTCCGCGTAGCCGAGCCGCGTTTCGCCGGTTGCGGAGAAACCGGATGGCCTTCGGTGGGCTCGTCGTGCTGTTTATCGCATTGAGCTCCGCTCTCCTCGCGCCGTGGGTTTCCCCATATGACCCCAAAGCTATCGCGGTAATGGACGCATTGCAGAATCCAGGTCGTCAACATCTGATGGGAACGGACAATTTGGGACGCGATCAGTTCAGTCGGGTTATATGGGGCATCCGCATGTCCGCGGTGATTGCCGGTGTATCGATAACCGTCGCAGCGATCATTGGAGTTCTCCTGGGACTGGTGAGCGGGTTCTTTCGTGGGAAAACAGATGAAATCATCATGCGGGCAATGGACATCCTCTATGCATTTCCTGATCTGTTGCTCGCCCTGGCCCTGGTGGCTACCTTTGGAACGGGACTCTGGGGGCTCATTATCGCGATCGCAATTGGACGTATTCCAGGATTTGCCCGAATCACTCGCGGAACGGTGCTCTCGCTCAGGGAAAACGAATACATAACCGCGGCAAGAACTTTGGGGCTACCTGACTGGAAGATCATCGCTCGCCACATTCTGCCTAATGGCATCGCTCCGATTCTTGTGATGGTGAGCATTAGTCTCGCATTGGCGATACTCGTGGAGGCAAGCCTGAGCTTTCTTGGTTTGGGCATCCAGCCACCTACTCCGAGCCTTGGAGGACTTCTCAAGGAATCGTTGGCGTTTATGGACCTCGCTCCGTGGATGGCCATATTCCCTGGACTGACGATTGCCCTGATCATCTTCTCGCTCAACTTATTTGGTGACGGGCTGCGTGACGTCCTCGACCCAAATCTGAAATAGTCGCAATAAGAGCAGGCGGGCCAAAGGTCAACCGTCGAAACCATAAAAAAGTAGCCACCCACTCGGGATCCTGGGAGTTCTGTGATTTTCAGTTTTGCCGATATGCCGGCCTCCGTCGCGCGCTGCAACCCTGCCGGCGATATTTCGGTCTATCGGACTGACGAACTCGGAGGCGCCAGGCTCACCGCAATTCTGGAAATGATCATCTGCCGGCTTCTCGGGCGATACTTCAACTGAAGATTGCTATTGGAATCGCTCAGGGGAGAGCCAGTGACCTCGTTCGACATTGTGATCATTGGAACAGGCGCGGGAGGTGGCACGCTCGCAAGGTCGCTGGCCGGGTCGGGAGCAAAAACACTGATCCTGGAGCGCGGTGAGTACTTGCCCCGCGAACCGCAGAACTGGAGTCCCCACGCCGTCTTCGTAGAGAACAGATATAAGACCGCCGAACAGTGGGAGGACCAAAAGGCACGGCCATTTCGCCCTGGAGTTCACTACTGGGTCGGCGGCAACACCAAGGTCTATGGTGCCGTGTTGCACCGGCTCCGCGCTGAGGATTTCGATGCAATCGAGCATGAGGGAGGGACGTCTCCTGGCTGGCCCATGAGCTACGACGATCTGGAGCCCTACTATCGTGTGGCCGAAGAGTGGTATTGGGCGCATGGAGCGTCCGGAGCCGACCCGACGGAACCGTGGCGATCCTCACCATACCCCTACCCGTCGATTCCGTTCGATCCGTACATGACTGAGTTGTCTGAGAATATGAGATTGCTGGGGCTCAATCCTTATCCTCTGCCTCTTGGCCTTGACTACCAGCACGATGGCCGCTGCGTCCGGTGTCGGACCTGCGATGCTTTCCCTTGCCAGGTCGATGCCAAGGCCGATTCGCATATCTGCGGCATCCTTCCCGCCCTGAAAGATCCCAATATCTCTCTATGGACCGGTTCGAAAGCCAGGCGTCTTATCGCCAGTGGTGACGGCGGCCGAGTCGAGTGGATCGAAGTCGAGCGTCGTGGTGAGACGCTGAAGATCGGTGCCGACATCGTCGTTCTGGCCGCCGGAGCGGTAAATTCTGCAGCTTTGCTGCGGGCTTCTACGCCGGAAGGCCTGGCCAATACCTCGGGGCAGGTCGGCAGCAACTATATGGCCCACAACAATTCCGTTCTGGTCGCGATGCATCCGATGAAATTGAACGACACGGTTGTTCAGAAGACCGTCGGCATCAACGATTTCTACTTTCGTGGTCCTGGTTTTCCATGGCCCATGGGCAATTTGCAGCCAGTCGGGAAAGTGCAACCTGCGATGCTCCGGAGCGATTTGAAAGGCGTGCCAGAGTCGTTGCTCGGCCAAGTGGCGGCTCGAAGTACTGACTGGTGGGTCATGTCTGAAGATCTCCCCGATCCTGATAACCGGGTTACGTTGACGTCGGGCGGCGGTATTCGCGTCAGTTGGAAACCTACGAATACGGTTACCCATCGCCGTTTTGTCGACGCGTCGAAGGAGATCTTCCGCGAGCTGGGATACCCGCTCGTTGTGACCAGGACAATGGGCATCGAGACGAATTCGCATCAGGTTGGCACACTTCGGTTTGGCCTCGACCCCGCCACGTCTGTGCTCGATACCTGGTGCAAGGCCCACGACATCGAAAACCTCTATGTTGTCGACGCTTCGTTCTTCCCTTCTTCAGCGGCGGTGAACCCGGCTCTGACCGTGATGGCTCAGGCAATTCGTGTCGGTGAGCACATTGGCGGAGTCCGGCATGCCACCGCAACCACCGCTGCGGTGTCGTCGGCAAAATGAGCTCGCAATTTCCTGAAGAGGACCGCAACCAGAAGCCGGAAAACGCTCCCGTCGTATTGCTCGTTCCACGGTTCACTCCCGACTCGGCGCCGCTCGACGAAGAGCAAGTCCCGTCGATCCGGAATCTGCCTCCCATGTTGCGGGCAGTCCGACCGCTGCAATGGACGAAGAACCTGCTGGTTTTCGCCGCACTTGTTTTCGCGAGGGAGACTTTCAATCTCGAGCCTCTGCTGAAGAGCATTGGGGCATTCATCGCCTTCTGTGCGGTCTCCAGCAGCGTCTACCTCGTCAATGACGTGCGAGATCGGGTCCAGGACCGGCTCCATCCTGTCAAACGCTTGCGGCCCGTCGCAGCCGGGGAGATGACGTCCGGCACGGCGATGATCGCGGCCGCGATACTGGCGATCTCAGGTTTGGTGGTTGGCGCCGTCGTTGCCCTGCAGCTTCTGGCGGTTCTGCTTCTCTACCTGGTTCTCATGATTGGCTACAACGCTGGGCTGAAACACGTCGTGGTTCTCGACATCATCCTGATTGCCGTGGGGTTCGTGTTGAGAGCTGCTGGCGGTGCGATTGCGATCGATGTGCCAATTTCTCCCTGGCTTTATCTCTGCACTTTCGTGGTGTCACTCCTCGTGGGATTCGGGAAGCGGCGGCACGAGCTGATAGTCCTGCAAGGTGACGCGGCCGGGCATCGACAGAACCTCGAAACCTACAGCGTCCAAATGCTCGATCAGAGCATCATCATTTCGGCCGCAGCAACGCTCCTGAGCTACGCGATTTACACGGTTCAAGCACCGACATTGCCAGACAATCACGCCATGGTTCTGACGATTCCCATCGTCGCGTATGCCGTCTTTCGGTATCTCTACCTGATCTATATCAGACGAGACGGTGGCAGTCCGGAGGTGATGCTGGTGCGCGACCGACCATTACAATTGGCCGTTGTCTCATGGCTGATCGCCAGCCTGACCATTCTCACTCTCACCTGATCCGGTCTACCGCGAGGCCAGTAGCTCGTCGATCGATCCGACTCCGCGGCGATCGAGCTCTGCCAGGATTTCGCTCGCGACGAGCTGGGGCATGGCCGGCCCGCGGTAAATGAATCCTGTATAGGTTTGGCAGAGGGCTGCTCCGGCGTCGAGCGCATGGACCACATCCGCGCCCGTTTCGATCCCTCCCGCGGCGATAATTGGCAGCGCGCCTTGGGTACGTGCCGCGATGTGCCGAACCGATTGCTCAGCCAGCGGCGCCAGCGGCGCCCCGCTGAGACCGCCTGCTTCGCTCCGGTGGGATGAAATCAGCCCGGCAGGGCGGCTGACGGTCGAGTTCGTGGCGATCAAGCCGTCGACTTCCATCTCCACCGCAACGTCGATCAGGTCGTCGAGCTCAGCAAGGGAGAGATCCGGGGAGATCTTGATCAACAGCGGACGCCAGTGGAATGTGCGCCGCTCGTGGTTCAACGCCGCGAGCATCGATCGCATCGTGCCCTTCTGCTGCAGGTCACGCAACCCCGTCGTATTTGGCGACGAAACATTGATCGTCACCCACGAAGAAAGTGAAGCCACGGCCCGATAGCAGGTCACCAGGTCCTCGATCGCCCTTCCCGTTTCTACAGCAGTTTTGTTTGGCCCGATGTTGCACCCGACGACCATCGAGTCTCGTTTGCGCTGAGCCGCATGGGAGACGACGGCCCCTACGCCCTCGCCGGGGAAGCCCAGGCGATTGATCAACGCGCGGTCTTCGACGAGTCGGAAAACACGAGGGCGATCGTTACCTTCCTGCGGCCGGGGTGTTACCGTGCCGATTTCCACATGGCCAAAACCGAGAGCCGCCAGCGCTGGAAATGCGACACCGTTCTTGTCGAGCCCCGCCGCAATCCCCAGGGGATGCGGAATGTCGAAACCGAACGCGCGTACAGCAAGTCGAGGGTCGGAGTGCGAATCGATTGTTGAAAGCATGGTCTGATGGCGACTTACTCGCGATAACGCTGCGATCGCCCGATCATGCACCTGCTCGGCGTCACGTTCGAAGAGCAGCGGCTTCGCCGCGTGATAAAGCCTGTCCAGCATTACGCTTGCATCTCACCAAGAACCGTCAACGCGCAATTGCGACCGGGAGCGCCGAACACCGCGCCCCCCGGCCAGGCTCCGCTCCCGCAGAGATACAGCCCTTCCACAGGGGACTCGTAACCGCTATACCCAGGAACCGGACGATTCCCAAACATCTGGTCTGGCAGTATTTCGCCGTGGAAGATGTTGCCGCCAGTGATGCCGACGATGCGCTCGATATCAGGTGGCCCCAGCACCTGCATATGTTCGATGATCGATGGCAGGTTGGGCGCATATTCCGCGAGGGTGGAGATGATATTCTGGCCAATCTCGTCTCGCCGGGATTCCCAGTCTCCGTCTGCCAGGTCATAGGGAGCGTATTGAACGAACGCGCTCAGCGTGTGCTTACCGGCAGGGGCAAGACCGGCCTCCGTTGCGGTTTGCATGTAACAGTCCATGAACGGCCTGCTCGAAGGATGTCCGCGCTTGCATTCATCCCATGCCGACTCCAGGTAGTCGATCGAGGGGTTGATGACGATGCCGCCGGTGTGCTGGGGACCGATATCGGTTCCGGGCATCGCCGTGAAGTTCGGCAGACCGTCGAGTCCCAGGAGGACCTTGACGACCGAGCCCTTGTGCTTGATGCGGCGAACACCGTCGAGAAAGTCGGTTGGCAAATGCGCTTCCCCGGTCATCTGCAAATACGTCCTTTGCGGATCGGCATTCGACAGTACTGTTCTGGCGCTAAACCTCCTGCCGTCCGTCAAGCGGACACCGGATGCGCCGCCACTCGAAATGTCGATTTCTGCCACTTCCGCATCGGTCAGGATGGTTGCGCCATGCTCGATCGCGGAAGCGGCAATCGCACGGGCCACAGTCCCCATGCCACCGGTTACATACCCCCATGCGCCCTGCACCCCGCCGACCTTTCCGATCAGATGATGGTATTTCACATAGGCGGTCCCCGGAGTGAGTGGACCGGCATTGACCCCAATGACCCCTCCGGTGCTCAGCGGCGCTTTGATCTGGTCGGCCTCGAAATAGTAGTCGAGAACCTCGGCGATCGATCGCTGAGTGAGCGTCTTCCAGTCGTCCATCCCCTGGGGCCCGGAAAATCGCTGCTCGATCTCGCTGAGCGAAGGAGCGGGTTTGAGCAGGAGCGGTCGCATGCGACCGAGAATCCGGTCCCACATCGTCCAGTACGCGTCGTAGGCAGCAACGTCCTTTTTTGAGAATTTCCTGATTTGCTCCCGCGTTTTCTTTCCGTCCAGAAAGGACATGAAGTGACTTCCATCCGGGAAGGGACAGAAGTACGTCGGGTCGAATGGACGGATGTCATATCCATGCCGCACAAGCTCGAGATCACTGATGACTTCTGGGAGGAGAAGATTGCAGACGTACGAGCAGGTGGAGAGATGGTAACCAGGAAATGCTTCTTCCGTGACGGTGGCGCCACCGAGGATGTTGCGCCGCTCCAGGACGACAACGCGTTGGCCGGCCTTCGCCAGGTATGCCGCGGCAATCAGGCCGTTATGACCGGCTCCGATGACGATGGCGTCATATATCGTCTCACTGGCCATGCGCATTCTTCTCCCTGTGTCGGCAACGCGATGCAGAGCGTTGGGATATCTCGTTCGATTGAAAAGTATGGCTGATCGAAACGATCACTCAGCAGGAAGCGAGATTGCCGTGGCGAATGCCGATTCGAGCGCGGCAAGGAATACAGACTCGGCCTCGCTGATACGCTTGCCGCCAATGCCGAGAATTCCGCCACTGCGCGCTGCCCCGCACGTGGATTCGGCTGCTTCCCGAAGCCAGGATACGAACGCTGCAGCTTCGGCTGGCTCGACGCTTCGGGCAAGAAGATCGGACACCTGAGCAACCATCTGCAGCGTTTCTGGAATCAGGTTTTCGATAGCCTGCTGGCTTAGTTCGAGTGTCCGGGCCTCCCCTTTGCCATCTCTCTTGTACTCCGCGAACACTGCCTGCACCAGCTCGCTTTCTGGGCGTTCCATGGCTCCTTGCGACAATTGCGTGAGCCCGGCCACCTCTTCGATGATCGAGCCGATGCCCGCCATGGGGTCAGCATTGATCGCCGAAGCGACGACCCGTTGCGGGAGCTCACAGAGCACAGACCATTCGACAGCAGAGAAATGGCTTGAGATTGTCATTTTTAGATATCAGGCCACAACCGTTACCGGAGTACCTTCCGGCGCCCACTGGTACAGGAACTCAGCGATATCGAGTGGCAAATTGACACAGCCGTGGCTCATCGGGGTGCCAAAGTTATTGTGCCAGTACGTGCCGTGGATGGCATTTCCCTGGTAGTCAAAATACATGACCCACGGAACATCCTCCACCTCATAGGACTCGTCGCTGATGGTGCCGGTCATGGTCTGCGTTACGTATTTCAGGTGCACGGAAAAGTAGCCGATTGGAGTGACTGTTTGCGGTACATCTCCGGTTCCTGTGCTCACCAGTGAGGAAATCACGAGTCGGCCCTGCTCGTACGCCCAAAGCGATTGCGCGGAAATCGACACGACGATCTCCTTGGTGCCCCCTTGCTGTGGTCCTGGTCCCTGGTACCCACCATTGCCGATGACGCCGCCCTGAGCAGATTCCTGTATCGTCTGCGCGACCACGATCTCAGGCTCTGGAGCAATGAAGAGCGTTTCGTCGTAGACGGGGATCGACAAGGGTTGAGGGATGGCCGCAGTCGCCAGCCGCAGAAACTCTGTCGTCTCCTCGCCGATCTTTCGGGCTTCGACCCTGCCGTCATCCTTCTGGTGAAGGACAGCGTTCTGGAAATACTGGGTCAGAAATCCATCGGCTGTCCGGAATGGAGCCGTAATGGCGTCCCCGATCAGTCGCTCACCGTCGTGATCGGCCCAGAACGCATAGAAGTCTCCAGCGACGCTGTATCCGGTCTCTGCGAACTCATGGCAGCTTGTTCCGCTGCCCTCGGAACACCCCGACTTGTCCGGGAGATCGAAATGGGAAAACGTCTTGCGGTCTCGAGACAACGCCTCCTTTCCCAGAGGAAGCGCACGGACCATGAATTCCCGTTCGCTCGCCTCAGGAACGTAAGCAATTGCCAGATTCTCGAAGTACTGCACGATGCGAATATCGGCAGGCAACCCTTCGATCAGGGTCGGGCGTTCGGCCTCTTCGGTGATCGGATTGCCGAGGAGTTCCGGGTTGGTTCGCCACTCGTCGAGAAAGTAACCGTCGACGGTATGCCCGGACGCCTCGACCCAGACGGTTCGTGGCGGATTCCATTCCTGTGCCAGAGAACTGACTGGAGATCCAAAATGTGAGAGGAGCGTGATGAGAGCAACTGCAATTGCCGTCATCTTCACCCCTCGGTCGTTGGTGCGCACAGGTCCCCCTTCTACTGACTCCCGTGCAAACGTGGTGAGAATGGAGCATCCGTACGGACACAAATCCCCAATCTGGGTGCACCACGTCGAAGCTATAGTACCGTGAAAGAGTGCGTGCGCAAAGCTGAACGTGCGGGAAATCCCGCCCAGTTCTTGCCTGAACGACAGAATCGGAGTGATGTGAATACCCCGCAGTTGACTTCGTCTCCAGGTGGCGCGCGAGGACGTGCCGCCGCCCGTCACTGGGTCATTCCTCCCGGTTCGCCCGATAGTCTCGAGCGCCTGCACGATCACCCGCTGCTTCACGCGCTGCTCGGCCGCCGCGGGATACGAACGCGGGCGGACGCCAACGCCTTTCTCGACCATGCAAATACCGCCCTGCCCGACCCGGGTTTCCTCCCGGACATCGTCGAGGCCGTGGAACGCATTGCGACAGCCGTTGAGCAGCGCGAACGAATCGCGGTATTCGGCGATTACGACGTCGATGGCATGACGTCAGCGGCGATCATGTGGCATGCCCTGCGGTCTGCGATGCCAGCGGATGATAGTGTCACCGTCCGCCTCCCGACGCGCGAGGATGGCTATGGACTCAACATGCGAGCACTTCGGGAGCTGGCCGAATCGGGGGCCACGCTTCTGATCGCGGTTGACTGCGCGTCGACGGATAGCGTCGGCGTGGCCTATGCGCAGTCACTGGGAATGGATGTGATCATCATCGATCACCATCACATGACCGACACCGGGCCTCCCGGTGCACTGACGATCTCACCGGCGAGACCTGATGGTGGTCACTACCGTGAGTTGTCCGCCGCAGGTTTGACGCTCCTGGTCGCCCTTGCGCTTGAACACTCTGGCTCATTTGACCGGTTTCGGGAGAGCGGAGGCGCGGCGTCTCTTGTGGACCTGGCCGCGCTGGGGACCGTGGCCGATGTCTCGCCGATGACTGGGTATAACCGCGTGATCGTGCGAGAGGGCATCCGGGCGATGCGACGCAAACCGCGGATCGGGTTGAAGTCACTCTGCGACGTCGCATCGATCGACCTGGCACTCGTGAACACCACAAGGATTGGCTTCGGCATTGCGCC
>JBFWRO010000027.1:0-13020 GCA_050248865.1 Thermomicrobiales bacterium
GTTCGGGCGAACTGGAAAGCGATTATCGAGAACTATTCGGAGTGCTATCACTGTCCCGGCGTGCACCCCCAGTTGAACCGAATCACTCCCTACGATCTGGGCGATCTGATCGAGACTGATGGGCCGCGGCGCGCATCCTGGATGCCGGTCGTTGGCGACCACGTGACGCTGACGATGGATGGGCGCATGGAGGAACATGGCCGCGATTTGCTGCCGGGCATGACAGAGGACGATCACAAGAAGATTTACTACTTCGTCGTCTGGCCAAATCTGCTGGTGAGTCTCCACCCCGATTATCTGCTCGTGCATCGGGCAGTGCCGGTGGCTCCTGATCGAACCTGGATCGCCTGCGAGTGGTTCTTCGATCCGGAGGACATGGCCCGGCCAGATTTCGATCCGGCGGATGCCATCGAGTTCTGGGATCTGACCAACCGGCAGGACTGGGAAGTCTGTGAGCTGCAGCAAACTGGAACGGCCTCGCGGGCCTACACCGCCGGCCGCTTTACCGGAATGGAGGCCGGAGTCTATGCCTTCGATCGGCATGTCGCCGATCGTTATGCCGACGACGGCGTCCTCACCGACCTCAACGACCTCGCCCGCACAGAAGGCACAGAAACGCTGATCGGCCGCAATCGTGTCCGCCGAAATGGCTCCTGAAGCGCGACCTGCGCAGGCGGATCGCGGGGATTCAGCCAGTCAGTCAATCCTCCTGTACACTTTTGCACGCAGAGAGTCTGGCCTGGAGAAGCTCAGATCGCGTGACTGATCATTTTCGCAACGCTGAATCACGTATCACCGAAGCCACCGCCCAAGCGGTGGCCGCTATCGCTTCTCTGCCGCTCGACCAGCGAAAGGTTCTCACGGTGGCCATCGCGAGCGACCTGACCTATACCGATATTGCTTCTCAGGGCGGGTTCTCGGCAGATCAGGTGCTGGCCTGGATGCGCGATGGTCTCCACACGATTTCTGATGCGCTCGACGCTGCGGATTCCGAGGATCTCGATTCCCGATGAGCGAGATTCCCGATTTGCCACCGGCGCTGGAACGGCTGCTCCGACCAGGATTCCATGAACAGATCGGGGCGTACGCGCTGGGTTCGCTACCAGCGGATGAGCGCATCGCCTTCGAGGCCCATTTGCGTGACTGTGACGCATGCAGGGCCGAATTGCCGGTGCTGCAGGAAGCCGCGCTGGTATTGAGGCGGGCGATCGTCCCCGATCAGGAACCCGCACCCGCGCCTTCCGCTGCGCCGCCTCCACCGCAGCCTGTCGAAGACCCCCAGGAGGAAACGGCGATCGAAGGCCAGCAGGAAACAGGACCCGCGACCGACGACTCGCAGCCAGATCAGAACGATCTCGCCGGACCGGCGCAACTCGAACAGGACGATCACAGTCAGGAACACTCGGCCGAGCCCTCGACTGCACGACACGAGGACGCTTTCGGCGCCGGCGAGATTCCCAGTTCGACAGAAGGCCCCTCGGGCGAACCGCTGAAGTCCGAAATTTTCGCCGATTTGCCGCCAGTCGATCAGGAGATCATCGACGAACTCGCGGCCCCAGTCGAAGAGTCAGCCAAGAAGAGGCGGAGGCCGAGGGGTAAGCCGGCAAGCATTCCTGCACCCGAGCCCGTCCGCGCTGTCCACGCGGCTCCGGCGTTGTCATCGAAGGTGCCGTGGATTGCCGGAGGACTTGGCATTGTGATCGGCATCGTGGCGATCGTTGCCGCGCTGGCTCTGGCTGAAACGAAAGGCAACCTGGAAGAGGAGATCTCCTTCCAGAATGCCCAGATCGATGAGCTGAATGCGCAACGAGATGCCTATCTGCAGCAAACCACGGCGATTACCTGGACACTCGAACCGACCACGCTCGGCACGCCCGATTCCGGCGGCATCATTTTCGCTGATCCCGCCGGCACCTCCGCGCTGCTTTCGGTGTTTGGCCTGCCGCCACTGGGGAGCGACCAGATGTATCAGGTCTGGTATGTGCGACCAGATGACTCATCAGTACTCGGTCCCTCGCTGACGCTCGACTCAGCGGGGAACGCATTGGTCAACCTGCAACCCGACCTCAGCCCGTTCAAGGCGATCGCGATCACGGTCGAGCCCGCATCCGGCAACGAGCTCCCTTCGACCAACCCGGTTCTGCAGGGATTCTTTTCGACGGCGTAGCCGCTCGCCAGTCGACCGAGTTACGGGAGCAAGGGCATCGCCCATGGTCGACTGATCTCGAGTGCTCGTGCCGCTTCGAAAACGGACGCATCGTCATAGGTTCTGCCGACGATTTGCAAGCCGGTGGGCACCCCATCACGGGAAAGCCCCGATGGCACGCTGATCACTGGACAGCGGCTACAAATGTTGAATACGGTCGTCAGAATCACATCTCGATCGAGCGCGAAGGGCTCGCCGTTCACCATCACGGGTTCGTCCAGATAATCCTTTCCCGCTTCGAGCGCTGGCACGGCCATGGTCGGGCAGATGAGGAGCTGGTAGTCGTCGAGGACTCTGCCAAGTTCCGCGTAGATCTTGCCTTCCAGTTCCATCCCGTCCAGTGGCGAAAGTGGCGGCTTCAGCGTCTGTTCGGCAAAGAAAATCGCATACGGGTTGAGCAGATCGCGATGCTCGTCGTAGATCTCCTTCACCCACGCGGCAAACAGCAATGAGAAATGCGTCCATGCCGCGCGATCGATCGCTTCTCTCGACCAGCCGAGATCGACCTCCTGGACAACCGCGCCCGCTTCACGGTACGCCTCGGCGGCTGCGCGGGTGTTCGCGGCGACATCCTCATCGATGGGATAGTCACCCAACGTGACCGAAAGCGCGATTTTCCAGCCACGCACATCGCCGGTGGGCGCCGGTATCTCCACTTTTGGCCGGAGCGACACGACATCGTCTGGATGAGGGCCGGCAATCACGTTTTCGAAGAGACGGGCGTCCTCCACGGTTCTGGCCAGCGGGCCCTCGTGGCAGTAGTGATCGAGATTGAACGGCGGGTCCTGCGGCACCCGGCCATACGGAGGCTTGTAGCCGACGACGCCGCAACAGGACGCGGGCATGCGGATACTGCCGCCGATATCCGAACCCCCTGCCAGCATCGTCGAACCAGCCGCCAGCGATGCAGCAGCGCCGCCGGATGAGCCGCCGACATCGAATCGAAGATTCCACGGATTGCGAGTGACGCCGAAGAGCCTGGAGTGGGTATACGCGGCGCAGGAAAACTCGGGGCAGGTGGTGCGGGCGTGAATGATTGCGCCCGCCTCCAGCATTCTCTCCGCCAGCGGTGACGTGTGCGTGGCCACTTCGTCCTTGTAGACCAGCGATGCACCAGTGACCGGCTGTCCGGCGACCGGCATCTCTTCCTTGATCCCGAGGGGAACTCCTTCCATGGGTCGGGGGTCAGGACCAAGGCCGAGATACCGCTGCTCCGCTTCCTTCGCCGCTGCCCTCGCCTCCTCGAAAAACGTAAATGAGAAGGCATTAATGTGTAGTTCCACCTGTTCCGCGCGATCGATCACCGCGTCGATAAGCTCGATGGGAGAGATTTTTCGGGCGCGCATCAAACGCAGCGCATCTGATGCCGAGAGCTTGTGGAGATCAGAGTTCATGGTATGTCCACTGTTCTTTCCATGGTCCTGACGAATCAACGTGTTGATCGGCGCATCGACCACCAGATCGACCGATGGTGCAGTATCGATGATCGGGTCCTTTCGCCGCCGGAGCAGGGGCTGACTTCATCGCACAGGATCATCGTCAGCTCCAGTTCCCGTGGAACTGTGCACGCGCATTCGTCGTCCTGTCACCAGCACGCCGACTCGTGTCGACTTCCCGACTCCCGACATGCCGGTGACCGGCGCTCGATTCAGGCGCCGATCGTCTTGTCGCAGCACGTAGCACGAGGCGCGACCCAAAGGCGAAGCTGGGCCGCTCTACGCATCGCTCTTGATCGCGTACTGATCTGATGATACATTGTCTCAGTATTCGCTGAAGGCACATTCGAGGCGCACGTCCATGAAACGAACGATCGGCACATTCCTCCTCGCGTTGCTCATTGGCGTCGGGGCCTCGTCCGGTCAGAGCACGCTTTCGGCTGAGGACTCTCCGGTACAGGTCGTCTCCACCTTCAGCATTCTCACCGATCTGATCGAACAGGTGGGGGGTGACCATGTCGAGGTTTCCACCATCGTCTCTTCGAACACCGATGCGCACAATTTTGCCCCCTCGCCAGAGCAGGTTATCCAGCTGACAAAAGCGGATGTGATCGTCGAAAACGGAGTCGAGTTCGAACCGTGGCTCGCTGATATGATCGAAGCCGCGCAGCCCGACGCTGTGCTGGTTGTCGCTGCCGACGGCATCGCTCTGAGATCTATCGAGGAGGACGGCGGTACCCAGGAGGGCGAGAGTGACCACGCGCACGGCGCCTTCGATCCGCACGTCTGGCAGGACGTGACCAACGCCATCATCATGGTGCAGAACATCCGCGATGGACTCATCGAGGCGGATCCTGATCGATCGGCGGACTATCAGGCCAACGCCGACGCCTACATCGCCGAGCTCGAGGCGCTGGATGCCTGGATCATGGCCCAGGTGGAGACGCTTCCCGCCGAGCAGCGATTGCTGGTCACCTCACACGACACCATTGGCTACTTTGCAGAGCGGTATGGGTTCGAGATGATTGGCTCCCCCTTGAGCATCGCCGCAGAGCAGGCGGAACCCGACGCCAAGAGCATTGCCGACCTTATCGACATCATCGACGCGACCGGTGTGACGGCGATTTTCACGGAGAATATCGGCAACACCGGGTTGATGGAGCAAATTGCCGAGAATGCCGGGGTCGAACTGGCTCCGCCTCTCTACACCGATGCCCTGGGCGAACCCGGAAGCCCCGGGGACAGCTACATCGGCATGATGCGCTTCAACATTGAGACGATCGTGGCCGCCTTAACGACCTGATTGCGGCGACGCGTCGACGGGAAGGCATTCCTCGACAGGCAACCGCACCGTTACGACCGTGCCCGCGCCCTCTTCGCTCTCGAGTGTAAGGTCGCCGCCGTGCTGATTGGTAATCAGGCGAGCCGCGATCAGCCCCATTCCGGTCCCGGGAATCGACGCCGGAACGTTCGATCCCCGCTCGAACGATTGCTGCACGCGGACCAGGTCCTGAGCCGCAATGCCGATACCTTGATCGACGATGGAAACCACTGCCATGTGGGGTCCGGCCCCGGTCGCCAGTCTCAGTCGAACGGTGATCGGACCTCCATCAGGCGAGAATTTGACGGCATTGCCGATCAGATTGTCGAAAACGCGTCGCAGCCGTGGTTCATCCCAGCAGCCGTAAACCGATGCACTCGGCAGTTGGGCGATGAACTCGCGATCGGGATGGGCTTCACGCCATTCGTCGACCCGTTCCCTGAGCGAAGCGGCCAGATCGATCATCGAGCGCTGGAGTGGCAACTCGCGTCCAGCCCGCATATGCGCTGTGTCGAGGACATCCCCGATGACGGCCGTCAGACGATCTGTGGCGCCCTCGATCGACTTCAGTATTTCGGCCAGCGGCTCGTTCGGGGTTTCCGCACGTTCCTCCAGACGCATACCAACCTGGGCGAGTGCCCGGATCGTGGCTACCGGATTCTTCATATCATGCGCAGCGGCATCGAGCGCGACCAGTCGCTCCTCTTCCTCGAGCTTTCGCGGGGTGATATCCATCAGAATCCCGCGAATGCGCTCGGCCACCCGCTCCTCACCGCTGCCGGAGAAGTGCACCCTCCCCCGCAGCAACAGCCAGCAGGTCTCGCCGTCGTCGGTCAGATGCCTGAACTCGCCGAGAAATACATCGTTGGAGTCAGCGTCCATGGCGCTGGAGATGAGATCGGCCAGGCGCTGGCGATCGTCGGGATGGATCAGCTCGACCAACTCGTCCAGTGACGTGGGCGGCTTGCGGGCATCCTGCCGCCGGAACACCCGAGCGGTATCGGCCGACCAGTATCCGAGTCCGCTGCGCGGGTCGAAATCGAAGTTGGAGAAGCTTGCGGCTTCCGCGGCATGGCGGAGACGGTTTTCGCTTTCGGCCAGCGCTTCGACCGCGCGGGAACGCTCGACGAGAGGCCACGTGCGCTTCATTGCCGATTCGACAATTGCCAGCTCGGCGGGTGTCCACCTGCGAGGAGTCAGGGAATGGACGGTGATGCCCGCCACCCAGTGGCCCGCCCTGACGTACGGAACGATGACGATCGACCGGACGCCAAGCTCCGCCGCGATCGATCGCGCTTCTTCATTCGGGGCCTCGACCTGCAAGTCGTTGACAGCGATCACGAGACCCGGGCGGAGATCGGCGGCAAACTGGCGGCTCAATCGCGGCGCGAGCTGGCGAACGCGGTCGATCTCTGCAGATTCGTCGGCAACCCACAACGCCCGCACCGCAATGGCCGGCAGTCCGTCGTGCCCCGTTCCCGCCGCCTGTTCGACATCGTCCACTTCCGTGAGGAAACAGCGATCGACCTGCAAATGCCGCCCGACCGTCCTCACGAGTGTCTGCAGAATCTGGTTTGGATCGGAGAGGAGGCGAATCTGGGTATCGAGCGTCGCGACGACCGATTGATGAGTCAGAGCGGTGCGCTGGGCATCGATGTCCGTGAGCGTACCGAACCAGGTCTCGACCTCACCGTAGGCGTTGGTAATCGGCACCCCTCGATTGAGAAACCAGAGGTATGCCCCGTCGCTTCGCCGCAGGCGAACCTCAGTTTCGAAGAGCTCACCCGTCTGCAGTGAACGCTGCCAGCGCAGGTGCTCCTTCTCGCGATCGTCCGGGTGCGTCAGCTGAGAAACGTCCACCGCCGAAACGCTCTCGGCGTCGACACCGGTGAACTCCTCCCAACGGCGGTTGAGATACTCGATGCGCGATCCATCGCCGCTGCTCACCCAGACGATCTGGGGCAGCGCATCAGCGAGGTGCCTGAACCGCTGTTCTCGTTCCTGGAGGGAGTCGTGCAAGCGGGCGCGCTCGATGGCGCTAGCGCAGACGCCTGCCGCAAGCTGGAAATGCCCGATCTCCGGGGCGCTGACGCCCTTTCCTTCGGGCAGCGAGAAAACGAGCGCCCCTGACCGTTGCGAAGCAATGGTCATCGGCACCACCATGCGCAATCCGGGAGCCGCGGCATGCGGCATCAGACTGAGAACGGGATTCAGCGCCTCGCCATGCTCGGGAAACCGGAAAACCGTCGGCCGGTTGCGTTCCATCATTCGCCACACCGGCGAATCGGATGGCAGCACCGCCTGCTGAAGTTGCCAGACCGCGTCCTCCCAGGGACCTGACCAGACCGATGCCGCCCCTGCCTCCGCAAGCACGACGGCGACCGACGCGGCGCTAAACGCCTGCGCGCCATGCTTCACGATGATATCGATGACCTCGTCATGACTGACGGCCCGGGAAAGCGCGGCGCCGAATTCGATGAGTACGTTCGATCGCGCGATTGCCCTCTCACGCTCAGAGACATCGAAGCCGAGCAAGGCCAACCCGGAGACCTCGCCACCTCGATTGGTGTTGGGCTCGAGCGTCAGATCGACACTGCGCGGCTCGGGTGAGGATCCCGCCGGCAGCGTCAGATTGACGAGGGTGGCTTCGCCGGACAGCGCACGCCGCAGAGCAGGCTCCAGTTGCTCGTAAACGGCGGAGTTGGCCACGTCTGCGAGCGTCGAGCCGGGCGGGAGCTCCCGAATGCCTAGCCACTCAGCGAAGGTGCCATTGGTGAATTGCAGGGTGCCATCGCGATCGAGATACGCGATCAGCACGGGGACGGCATTGGCGATGAGATCGAGATGACGATGCGCCCACTCCGACGCGATTCTGGCTTCCCGCTCGGCATCGAGCAGTTGAGTTATCTGCAGTGCCTGAGCGGTGTGCAGGGCGACCGCTTCCACGAAGTCGCGGTCGACCTCGGTGATCGAGCGTATGTGCGCGAAACCAACCGCCACGGCTCCCGCGCCCCCATCTCGTGGAAAGCGAGCGGAAAGCACGGTCGGAAAGCCCGGGAGGGCCGGGAGGGCCGGGTCGGAAATGTCAGAGGCAGCGCCGCTGAAATCCAGCAATGCTGCGAGCGACCGATCGGGGAACCCGGTGGCAGCAGCCACGACGACGCCCGATCCTGACGCTTCGGGGAGGAGAACGGCCGCGGCATCTGCCTGACACGCACGCTGAACCACCTCGAGGGTGATCTCCGGTATGGCGGTCTGGTCGCTTTCCCTGCTCAGTCGTGCGATCAGGTCGGAAACCGCCGCGGCATAGGTTGTCGATCGCTCGTAGAGCGTGATGTCGATGATCTGACCCGACCAGGAGGGCTTCCCGATCTCACCATCAGACTGCGGCAGACCGTAGGTCAGGAGGAGATGCGTTTCTCCGCCACGGGCGATCACGCGGTACACGGAAAGGTAGGGCTCGCCGCCCTCGATGGCCCGCTGCCAGGCGATGCCGACGGTTTCGCGATCGTCGGGATGCACGGCATCGATCCAGTGCTCGAAGGCCGCGTCGACAGGCTGCCCGGTCAGATTGCTCCACCAGCGCATCTGGTGATCGCTCTCAGGCGGCGAGTCGAGATAGAAACGCCAAGGGCAGGAAACCGCCGAAAAGGTGGTGTCCGGATGACCGATATCGAGCGTCGGATTCATCATTGTGGCGCCACCCCAGATAACGGAGCGAGAACTCGATTCTACAACGACCGCGCGGCTTTGGTGTGAGGCGGCTGGGAACTGGCGATCTCGCGGATCGGCGCTTCAGCGAGGCAGCATCGACAAGTCACGAGAGCCGCAGACCTCACATCTGCCTCGAGCATCACGACCTGCGATCTGCGACCTGCGATCTGCGATCTACGACCCACGCCTCTTCGGACAGCTGGCGATCATGTCCTCGAGCTCACTCGTCTTCCTCCCCGCATAGGGCTTCCCGCACACCGTCGTCAGCGGCGTGACGAAGATGCCGGTGCGCAGGAGCTCGTTCAGCGCCTCCTCGCTGGTCATGACATTGCGTTCCGCGAAGGGAACAGCATTCGCATTGAGCCAGTCGCAGATCGGGTGAGTGTCATGGCAGCCGGTCTGCGTATAGAGCACGATCGTGCAGCCGGTGGATCGGTGGATTGGCGTTTGTGAAGCATATCGTCGAACATGTAATCTTGGTGATTGTCCGCCGCTGTCTCTCACATTGGCTAATCCCTCCATACCACTTCATCGACCAGCACGAATATGTCAGCTGTAACCGAGACATTGACAAACGAAACCATCGAGATCCCTGTCGGCGGAATGGACTGCGCGAACTGCGCGCGTTCGGTGCAGTCGGCCATTCTGGCGGTGCCCGGAGTCACGTCCGCCGACGTTCTCCTCTCAGCGCAGAAAGCCATCGTGAGGCTCGATGCCGGGCAGGTCGACGCATCGGTGGTTCGCCAGGCCATCGAGAAGTCGGGATATTCGGCCCCCGCTCTTTCGAAAACGCTTCCACACGAAGGCGGCGTAGTCACATTTCCTCGATCTGAGGAAATCGGCAAACGCATAACCCGACTCTTCCTGGCGATGACCGGTGTCGTGCTGGCGCTGGCGATCGGCGGGGAATGGCTGGGAATGTTCGACTGGCTGAACGATGCCGTTCTCTTCCCGATCGGCGCGGTCATCGTCGTTGCCCTTGGGTTTCCCGTTTTTCGCAATGTGGCTGGAGCTACGCGTCATGGAAATGTCATCTCGCACACCCTGATGACCGTTGGAGTGATCGCTGCGCTGGCGATTGGTGAATGGGTGACGGCGGCCATCGTCGTCTGTTTCATGCGCGTGGGCGATTACGTGGAACGCTACACGGTCGAACGCGGCAGGGCTGCCCTCGAATCGTTGATGGCGCTGGCGCCAGCGGTCGCCCGGGTTGAACGCGACAGCGCCGAGATCATCGTTCCGGTCGAAGAGCTGGCGACCGGTGAAGTCGTGATCGTGCGGCCGGGTGAAGCGATTCCGGTCGATGGCATGGTGGAATCGGGACACGCAACCGTGAACCAGGCAACGATCACCGGCGAGTCAGAGGCGATCGAGGCAGGGAAGGGGAGCCAGGTATACGCCTCGACGTTCGCCACGCTCGGCAGTTTGCGCGTTCGCACCGAACATGTGGGGGCAGAAACGACATTTGGGAGGGTAATCAAGCTTGTCGAGGAAGCCGAGCTGAATCGGGGACATGTGCAGCGGCTGGCCGACCGATTTTCCGGATATTTCCTGCCATTCGTGGGAACGATCGCCTTCCTCACCTTCACGATCAGCCGCGACGCAATCGCCACAGCCGCGGTGCTCGTCGTGGCCTGCTCCTGCTCCCTCGCGCTGGCCACACCCATGGCCATGCTGGCGTCGACCGGAGCGGCAGCAAAACATGGACTCCTGATCAAAGGTGGCAAGCACATCGAAGTGCTGGCTCGCGCAAACGTCCTGCTGGTCGACAAGACAGGAACACTCACGCTCGGTCGACCTCACATCTCGGATGTCGTGACCTTTGGCGCATTCGACCAACGCGAACTGCTCGCGCTGGCCGCGGCGGCCGAGCGGTACTCGGAGCATCCACTGGCCGAAGCGGTGCGGGAAATGGCCCTGCAGCAGGACGTGCCCCTCTCCGAGCCAGCGGCATTCGAGGCGATCCCCGGGCAAGGCATCCGTGCGACGGTCGATGAGAATACCGTGGCAATCGGCAATCAGCGGATGATCGCGGCGGTGGGCCGCGAAGACCATGTGAAAGCACTCGAAGCAGACGGCAAGACGGTAATTAGGGTGGAAGTCGATGGAGCGCTGGCTGGTTTGCTTGCCGCCGAAGACGCTCTGCGACCCGAGGTTGCGCATGCGCTGAACGATCTGAAAACACAGGGCATCGAGAGAATCGAGATGCTCACCGGCGACAACGAACGGGTGGCCCATGCCCTCGCCGACCGATTGGGAATCGACGTTCGCTCCGATCTCCTTCCGGAAGACAAGATTCGCATCGTGCGCGAGTATCAGGCCGCCGGACACATCGTTGTGATGGTCGGCGACGGGGTCAACGACGCTCCCGCGCTGGCCCAGGCCGACGTTGGCATCGCGATGGGCGATGCGGGGACGGCCATCACCGCGGAAACCGCCGATTTGGTGTTGATGCGCGATGACTGGATGCTGGTTCCGGAGGCATTCCGGGTGGCGCGCCGGACGATGCGCACGGTAAAAACCAATATCGGATTCACCGCAGTCTATAACGTCGTCGGACTGACCCTGGCCGCCTTCGGCTTTCTGTCACCAGTGGTTGCGGCGGCAGCGCAGTCGCTGCCCGATCTGGGCATCATGGCCAACTCGTCCCGACTGCTCAGATACGAGCCAGAACCACGAGAAGACGAATAGGCGGAAAGCCGGAGAGCCGGAGAGGCAGCGCCGGACCGGCCGTAGCTGCGCATGGCATGCGCCAAAAACCTCACGAAAACGCGGTCGAACGCATCACCCACACCACCCGGCACCTGCGACTTACGACCTGCGACCTTCGACCTGCGATCTGCGACCTACGTCGCTCGACGCTTCGGACAGCTGACGATCATCTCCTCGAGGGCGCTGGCTTTTTTGCCGGCATACGGCCGACCGCAGACCGTCGTCAGCGGCGTCACGAAGATGCCGGTGTGCAGCAGCTCGTTCAGCGCTTCCTCGCTGGTCATGACATTGCGTTCCGAGAAAGGGATCGCATTCGCGTTCAACCAGTTGCGGATCGGGTCGGTGTCATGGCAGCCGGTCTGCGTATAGAGCACGATCGTGCAGCCGGTGACATCGAGCATGGCGAGCGTCTCCTTTAGCCGAGGCACTTCTTGCAGTCGGTCAGCGTGTGGCCTTCATTGACTGCCCACTGTTCGAGGACTGATCGGTCGGTGTCACAAATCTTGCGATAAGGGTGAGTGTCACTTTCATGTGATTTAAGTGGATAAAGCGTCCAGCATCTCGCTGAGTGCAGGATCGATTGCTTAGGTCCTTTCGTGTCGGCGTTGAGGACAAAGCCGTCCGGGTGGGTGTCGAGCCAGTCGCTGTAGCCTTTGTCGTCGTGGTGGAATATGTCGCGCATTGCCGCCTCCTGCCGAAGTGTGGTGACATGCCGTCGAAGCCGGCCCCGCTCAGTCTTGTGAAGGTGCGTTACGTTTCATACAGTATGTCATGAACATTTCAGGATGGGACCAGCGGTGACCGACACCCTCTACTACGGCGACAACCTGCGCATTCTGCGCGACCATATCCCGGACGAGTCGGTTGATCTGGTCTATCTCGATCCGCCCTTCAACTCCAACCGGACGTGATGAGAGGTTGCATATGGGGCCGTCAGCAGGGTTGAGAGCGCCGATCCCGAACGAGAGACCCTTCGACAAGCTCAGGGTGACGGTCGCTGCTCAACCAAGTCTGGCCGGATCGAAAGAGCCCGTCGCTCGACAAATCCAACCAACATGGCCCTTGACAAGACTAGAACGCATGTTCTATGATGAAACCACACGAGCCCCGCGGTACGGTCGGCGGCCGGCGCAGCCATTGACCCTACCCGGCTGGTTACCGGTCATCCACACCCGGCGCTCTCCAGGATCCCTTAATACTCCCTGGTTCTCTGCCTCATCCTTGCTCGCGACACAATCCCCGCAGCTGTGGCATTCCGTGCCTTTCCGCTAGGAATGCGGTAGCGACAACGCATGCGTTGCCCTCCCTGCTGACCGGGTCCCTCGTGACGAACAAGACCTTCGTCTGTAAGGACGAAGGCAGGATGGGGGTCAAATCAGGGCGGTCGATCCCGCCGTATCCGCAGGCCCGAAAGGCCCATGAAATGAACGACCGCGTGGATCGTGAAACGCAGTTCGCAGATCGTAGAACGCCGGCGGGAGTCGCGCCGATCGGGATTCGCAACATCAGTCCGTTTCAACGGACTTGGTTCATTCAGCCTGGCAATGCATTGCCGGGCGGACCGCAAGCCACGTCCCACTCGATCCAGCCATGGTTCCAACGGTCTTCGTCCCATCAGGAAGGCAGTGCTG
>JBFWRO010000028.1:0-12924 GCA_050248865.1 Thermomicrobiales bacterium
GATACGATGTATTGACCGTTATATGCCAATCGGGTTCTCCTGGATGGCGAGGTTCGATCACGCGACGCGAGGGGGCAAGATGGACGATCGCCGGTTCGATAACCTGACGCGCGTGTTTGCGTCGGGCGTTTCTCGTCGTTCGCTGACCAAGTGGCTAGTCGGTGCGATTGGTGGAGCGACATTGGCCACCGTTCGCCTCGAGACGGGGCGGGCGGCAGGAGTCGGCGAAAGTTGCACAACCAACGCTGACTGCGAGCCATACCTTCTCTGTCTTGACACCAGCGGCACACTGACCTGCCAGGTCAATTGCCAGACTGGTGTCGATTGCACGGCATCCGGTGACCCGAATTGTTGTTCACGGTGTTGCGGCGGATGTGACGCCAGTGGCTCCTGTTCCGCATCATGCTCGGTCGAAGGTCATCGATGTTCCGGCGTCTTCCATGGATCGGGCCTCTATTTCGGTTGCTGCGAGGGAACCTGCAGCGATACAACAGGGATCTGCGAGGCGAACGACATCACCTGCCAGGAAACAGGAGCGGCCTGCTCCGACGATTCCGACTGCTGCAGCCAGGCCTGCGACCCAGAGGGTGATACGTGTTGCCACACTCTCGGAACCGCTTGTCCGGGTTCGGATTGCTGCGGCGATCTGACTTGCGTGTCCGGTACGTGCGTCGCAGATTGTCTTGAATCGGACGTCACCGGGCCAGCCTGTGCTGCCGGACCGGGCGTGGAAACCCCGGTGTGTTGCGAAGCCAATGCCATCTACAACCCGAATACCTGCCAGTGCCGGGTCCTGTGCGAAAACGGCGTTTCGTGTTTCTCGGACACACATTGCGAATCAGATGAATGGTGCAGCAGCGGGTGCTGCGTCCCATGCCAGCCTGATGGCGAAGGAATCTACTGCGCGTCAGATCAGGCATGTTGCAGCGGCAACTGCGATATGAACAACTGCGGATGCCGCTCGATCCAGACCGATTGCACCGCGGACGAGCAATGTTGTTCCACTTTCTGCACGCAGGAAGGTGTGTGCGGGGCTCCCGAAACGAGCTGCGCGGAACCTGGGGAGTATTGCGCTCAGAACCTCGACTGTTGTGACGACGACCCGCGCTATGACGTCGACTGCGTTGCGAACGCGTGTGTCGCCTGCCATCTGACAGATGCGATTCCAGGCCGCTGCGTTCCTGGTACGACGACTGATCTGGAATGCTGCGACCCGCTGGCTGAGTGGAACGACCAGCTCTGTCTCTGTGAGATCGCCTGCCACTCCAAGGATGGCACGTGCGGTGTGGACGAAGATTGTTGCGACGATCTGCAGTGCGTGCATGGGAAATGCGACAAGCACCCGGTTTGCGCCGGCGAGAAAGTCGCCTGCGACGAGAAGACGCCCTGCTGCAAGGGCTATCACTGTGTCGATGGGTCGTGCAAACCAAAGAAGCGTCCGCATCCACCGAAGGATGAGGGAGATGGCACGGAAAGCGTCGAGAAGCTGCCCTCCACAGGCTCCGGCCCGCAATCGGGATCGTCCGAGTGGATCGGCGCCGTGCTGGCCGGCGGAGCCGCGGCGGCAGCCGGCGCATGGCTGATCCGGGAATCTGACGAGCAAGCGCACCCCGGGGCCTGACCATCGGATTTCCGGCGCCAGGCAGACCGAGACCGTCCTCCTCCCGAGAGGGCGGATCTCGTGTCCGCCCCATCTCACATCGATGATGCTTCCCTATCGGGTACCCCCGCACTCATTGCGGCCGGTCAACAGGAGGACGACCCCTGCCGGAGTGGTCTCGTTGCCGCCGAACCCGCTGGACCCTTGCTGCTGTCGTATACTGTATACAGCTTGCCTGGAGGAGCGCCGTCGTGCAGGATCAGAAGCAAGAGCATTCACACCAGCCACTCCCTCTCTCCACCGCGACGCTTGCCGAGCAGGTCTACGACCACCTGCGGCAAGGGCTCCTGACCAACGAATTCCCGCCAGGCACTTCGCTGCGCGAGGAAACTGTTGCAGCGCGCTTCAATGTCTCTCGCGTTCCCGTGCGAGAAGCCCTGCGCCGTCTCGCTGCCGACGGGTTGGTTACGCTCACCCCTCGTCAGGGCGCGACCGTTTCCTCTCTTTCGCCCAAACAGTTTCTCGATGCGTACAGAGTTCGTGAAGCGCTGGAAACACTGGCCATACGCCTGGCTATTCCCAATTTCACATCTGCGGATCTCGACGCGCTCGAACAGCTCAATGCCCACATGCAACATGCTGCGGCAGTGGGCGACACTACCGCCTTTTTTTCTGCCAATGCGGCTTTTCACGACTGCATCCTGACGCGCGCCGACAACAGCGATCTGAAGTCGATCTACGAAACGTTGATGGATCGCATGCGGCGTTACCGATGGCCGTCGCTCGATTTGCGCGGCGGCATGGAGCGTTCGACCGAAGAGCACGCGGCCATCCTGAGCGCCATCCGGGAAGGCGATGCAGAGGAAGCTGTTCGCCTGCTGGCCGCGCACATTCATGTTCCTCAGAAGATTCTTGAAGAAGAGGGAGCCTTCGAGCTCACAACCCGTTAGGAGATCACATCGGTGAGTCAGCCCACCTTCGGCGTCAATCTGAACAATCGCGAGCCACTGATTGCTCCCGACTACTCCCTCACCGATTTGCTCGATCTCTCGGAGGTTGTCGAGCGAGAGGGTTTCGATTCCGTGTGGGTGGGGGACAGTCTCTTTTCTAAACCCCGCTTCGAGCCGATCTCAACACTTGCGGCGATCTCTCAGCGCACGAAGAAAGTCAAGCTCGGCACGGCCTGCATGGTTTCTGGAACCCGGGACCCGCTCTATCTCGCGCTGGAATGGACAACACTCGACCACCTCTCGAATGGCCGCACCATTCTCGGCACAGGTATGGGCAATCCGGAGGAAGGCGTGCGCAGGGAATACGCAGCCGTCCGGCTCGATTTCGACAAACGGGCGCGCATCTTCGAGGACGGCATGGACGCCCTCCGCCAGCTCTGGACCACCGGCAAGGTCAATCTCGATACTGAATTTTTCAAATACGACGACATTTCGTTCTATTCCGGCACGGAGATGGGGCCGATGATGCCGGTGCAGTCGCCTCCGCCGATTTGGGTGGTCAGTAACCCACGCCTGACCGTCGGCACCAAGCAGGAAGACAAGACGGAAAAGGTGATCAGCAAGGCGGCCCGGCGGATCGCCAAGTATGGCGACGGCTGGATGACCTGCTGCCGGGCCCGGCATCCGGAGGAGTTCGCTGCACAGCTGGCCCAGGTCGATGACGCCATCGCCGAGACGGGCCGCGACCGGTCAGCGTATGTGATGTCGTATCAGGTGACGATGAACATCGCCGACACGCGCGAGGAGGCGCATGCCGGAATCAATTCGTATATCAGTCAGTACTACCCGGAGTTGAGCAAGGCGATGGATCTCCTGGAATGGGGTCCTATTGGCACACCGGACGACGTGATCGAGTGGATCAGGACGTTCTCTGAGGCAGGAGTGGATTATTTCATTTGCCGCTTTGGATCATTGGACCAATTTGGCCAGGTCGAGCGGTTTGCAAAGGAGGTCCTTCCTGCGTTCGGCAGCCGGTAACTGGTGATTGGCAACTGGTAACTGGTAGCTGGCCAGTTGCTAGTTACCGCTTACCAGATTCAGAAAGGAAGCATCATGGCAGAACTCTCTCGAGGACTTCGTACCGACGCTGAATTGATCGTGGGCGTCTGCATGTCGGTGGAGCAAGATGATGTTGTAACCATCATCACCGACAACGATCACACGACTGAAGCCGATGCGCTCGCGCAAATAGTTGTCGAGCACGGCGGGCTGCCGGTCGTTTGCAACAACGAGTACCAGGTCAAGCGGGCGATTGCCGACATGACGTTCCCCATGGCGCCACCCCGCAATCTGCATCAGGCGATGGTCAACTCAGACGAGATCATTATCATCACCAATCTCGAATGGGCCAATCGCTTCGCGCACGTTTCGGCGGTCCGGGAGTCGTGCGACAACAACGCCAAGATCGCCTCGGTCGAAGAAGGCATCGGTTCCTGGAATATGACGAAAGCAGACATCATCGACGCTACCAACAGGGCGAAAGCCGCCATCGCGGCGATGGAGGGCGCGACGTGGTGCCGGGTGACATCACCCGCGGGCACCGACGTGCGCGTCTGCATCGAAGGGCGACCAGCGCTCGAAGTGACGCCGATCAAGAAGCGCGGTCAGATGATGGGACCGATTCCCCTGTGGGCGGAAGTTGCCTTTGCCGCAGTCGAGGACAAGACCGAGGGTCGGATCGTGGTCGACGGGATCATGCTCGGCATTGGATTGCCGGGACAGACGCCCAACCCGATCGAATGGCGAGTGGAAGGCGGCAAGGCCGTGGCTATCGAAGGTGGCGAAGAAGCCGAGAAGCTGAAGAAGGTGATCGAGGGTGTCGACGGCGCGACAGTCATCGGCGAATTTGCCTTTGGCACCAGCGAGAAATCCCCGACAGGCTCACCGTCGGAAAAGGGCTTGCTGGGTACCGTGCATTTCGCTCTCGGCGACAACCACAACGCGTATCCCGGTGGCAAGAACGTCAGCAAGCTGCACCTGGACGGCAACTGCCTGAATGCCTCTTTACTCGTCGAGGATACCGGTCAGTACATCGTCAAAGACGGGAAATGGGCGTTGTAGGCACCGGGTGCTGGGAAACAGGCGCCACGAAAAGTCATTTCGACAGAAGTGGATGAATCGCTGGTCTCCGGCGAAGACGTTGATCACAGGAGACGGGCGCGGCCCAGAACGAGAGATTCCCCGGCAAGCTCGGAATGATGATTTGCCGATTACGGACTACGGAGCAACCATGGAGAACACTCGCATCACCGTCGTACCCATCGAAAGCGTCGATGAAATCGCACTTCCCCACGGCAGCTGGAGCAAGATGCTGCTGACTGGCGAAACGGTCTCAGGCATCGTTTCCTCCCTTGGATACTCCGTGTTCAAACCAGGGACGGAGTTGACGATGGTCTCGCATGAGACCGAAGAGGTTGCCTTCGTCGTCTCCGGCGCCGGGGAGTTGCGTACGGAGCAGGGTGCGGTGATCGTCGAGGAGGGAGACGCAGTGCACATTCCCGCCCGCCTCTGGCATGCCGTCGTCAATACGGGAGAAGAGAATCTGGTGATGGTCTTTGGTTTCCCGTATCCGGCGTATCCGCCCACTGAAAGGCAATAGACAAAAGGCAATGGGCAATAGGGAATACGACCAAATGTTCAATGAAAATACCGACGAAGAGACTCTCGATTCGATCGAGCTCGATTTAACGGCACATAAATTCACAGAGATCATCGCCAGCCATTTTGCCGGAAGCGCAGTCAAGGCCGATGGCCCCCTTTACCCGTGTTCATTGGCCTATTGCCCACGCCCTATGGCGCGTTGCGTATGAGCACCCAGACCCTTCACGAACAGGTTGCCTGGGCATCGCGGATATTGGCGATGGATGGGCATGGGGATTTCACGCTCGGGCATGTCAGCGCTCGAGAGGGTGATCGTGTCCATATGAAGCGCAATTACATCGGGCTGGAAGAGGTTTGTCCGCGAGACGTGCTGACCATCGACCTCGATTGCAAGAAACTTGCCGGTGAAGGGAGTGTCCACCTGGAAGCCGTCCTGCACACTGCCGTCTACAAGGCCCGGCAGGATGTCCAGGCAGTCATTCACACGCATCCGCCTTACACGACGGCGTTCGGCGCAACCACCGCTGAGCTGGCGATGATCAACCACGATGCGGTGCTTTTTCATCGCGGACTCGCCTATTTCGATGAAACCGCCGAGCTCATCATGAGACCGGACCAGGGCGACGCGGTCGCCTCCGCTCTGGGTGATCGTTCGGTGGTGATCATGCGTGGGCACGGTGTTCTCATTGCCGAGAGATCGTTGCCGTGGGCGGTGTATACCGCGTTGACGCTCGAGCGAGTGATCAGGCTGCAGGCCATCGCCCAGAATCTTGGTGAGCTGCGACCGATGTCGAGCGACATGGCGGCGTCGGTCTATCCCGACAAGTACCGCGATTCCTTCGTCGACACGTACTGGAAATACATGATTCGCCAGGTGCAGCGCTTTTCGCTCGACGACGGCATGGACGGCATCGACGAGTCGGAGCACTTTCATGCTTAGCGCGTTCGCCATCCATCGCCCAGCGACCGTTGCCGAAGCGTCGGCACTCATGCAGGAGCATGAGCGAAACGCCGCATTCTATGCTGGTGGAACTGAGCTGCTCGTCCTGATGAAAGAACGCCTGGTCCATTTCGATCACCTGATCGACATCAAGCATATTCCGGGGCTGGCCGGAATTTCTCTTGATGACGCTGCGGGGTCGATTTCGATCGGCCCCATGGCGTCACACCGGGCGATCGAAACATCGTCCGTCATCCTCGAACGTGCACCGCTACTGGCCGAAGTCGAGGCTCAGGTCGCCAATATCAGAGTCCGGAACGCCGGCACAATCGGCGGGAACCTCTGTTTTGCCGAGCCTCATAGCGACCCAGCAACGTTGCTCGTGGCCTGGGATGCCCATCTCACCCTGACTTCGTCCTCCGGATCCCGGACGATCGCTGGGAGCGATTTCTTCATCGGCTTGCTGGAGACCGCCCGCGAACCGGATGAGCTGCTGACTGACATCGCAATTCCCGTCCTTCCCGCCCAGGCCGGGAGCTCGTATCAGCGCTTCAAAACGCACGAGCGACCGACCGCGACCGCGGCGGCGACGCTCTGGATCGACGAAGGCGAAATTCGTGACGCCCGGGTTGTGGCAGGAAGCGTTGGTGCGGGTCCGGAGCGTCTGACCGCTGTCGAATCCGCTTTGAAAGGCCAGCGTCCAGGCACAGAGCTCTTTGCCGCTGCGTCGGAGTCCGCTGCGGTTGCCGTATCTGTCGAGGAAGAAGGATTCGAGTCTTCCGATTACAAGCGGCACCTTATCGGGGTGTTGATGGCGAAAGCGCTGCGGCAGGCGGCAGAGCGAGCAACGTCATGACCTCACTGACAGCAACCGGATCCGCCAAAATGGTGACGATCGAAACAACGGTGAATGGCCGTTCGATCAGCCGGACCTTTCCCGCGCAGACGACCCTGCTCGATTTCGTGCGTGACGATCTTGGGTTGCGTGGAGCCAAGCGATCCTGCGACACGCAGGTATGCGGAGCATGCACCGTGCTGCTCGACGGTCGACCCGTTTCCTCCTGCTGCACGCTGGCATGGGAGGCCAATGGCAAGACAGTGACCACGATCGAGGCACTCTCGGCTCATGGGACCCTCGATCCTGTTCAGCAGGCATTTGTCGATACGGGAGCCGTGCAGTGCGGGTTCTGCACCTCCGGCATGGTGCTCAGCGCGAAGGCGCTGCTCGCGGAGATGCCCGAACCATCGCGCGAGGAGATCTTTGCTTACCTGAGCGGCAATCTCTGCCGGTGCACTGGGTACTGGCGGATCATCGATGCCATACAGCTGGCGGGTGAGCGGCTGCGCGAATCGGGGAAGGGCGGTGGATCGTGAGCCACCTCGCCGACCACACATACACCGGTGGTGAGGCGGTGGGTCGGAATGTGCCGCGCATCGATGCGCGGGCGAAGACGACCGGCGAGACGATCTATGCCGGCGACATGCAAATCCCCGGCATGGTCCACGGCAAGCTCCTGCGCAGCCCGTATGCCCATGCGCGCATTCGCTCGATCGACACGTCGGCGGCGAAGGCCCTTCCTGGCGTTGTGGCGGTGATGATCGGCGAGGATGTCCTCGACATCAATCCCTACTACGGGCATGCCATCAAGGACCGGCCGCTGATCGCCATCGACCGGGTCCGCTTTGCCGGAGAACCGGTCGCGGCTGTCGCCGCCGAGAGTCTGTCCATCGCGGCGGAAGCGGTCGAGCTGATCGACGTCGACTACGAACCCCTTCCGACTGCCATTTCGATCGACGAGGCGCTTGCCGAAGATGCGCCTCATCTGCACGTGACGGAACTTTTGAGGAAAGGACTCTTTCACGGGCTGGGCGATTTCAAGCTCGATCCGGGCAATATCTGTTATCACCACAGCTTCGCGCGCGGGGATGCGGACACTGTTTTCGCCAGCGCCGAAATCGTCGTCGAAGGGGAGTACACCTTTCCAGGCATCTATCAGTACGCGATGGAAACGCACACGACAATCGCGTCGTGGAGTCCGTTGCAGGACGAAGTGCAGCTCTGGTCGAATTGCCAGCATCCCTTCCTCGTGCGCGCCGAAATCGCCGATCTCTTCGACTTGCCGGTGAACAACGTGCGGATCACTGTGCCCTGGCTCGGCGGCGGATTTGGCAGCAAGTCGTACACCAAGATGGAGCCCATCACCGTCGCACTCGCCCGCAAAGCCCGGCGACCCGTGCGGATCGCCAACCTCGTCGATGAATCGATGGTCACGACCCGTCGCCACGGCATGAAGGCCTGGATGCGCACGGCTGCGAGCAGCGACGGCACTTTGCTTGCTCGCGAGGTGCGGGCCTGGTTCGACACCGGCGCCTATGCCGACAACGGGCCTCGCGTGGTCGCTACTGGCGCCGACGCCGCACCCGGTCCCTATCGCTGGAGCGCGGTCAAGGTCGATGCGTGGGGCGTCTACACCAATACCTCCCCGGCGGGTTCATACCGGGCATTCGGCGCATCGCATCTGCAATGGGCCGGGGAATTGCAGGTCGACGAGATTGGTCGTCGATGTGGACTCGACGGGCTCCAGATCCGCGAAAAAAACCTGCTCATTCCGGGAGAATACGTGCGGCCCGGCGGCAAACCGCTCGATGCCGACCTGATCGGCGATATCCGGCAAGCAGCCGCAAATCTGGAATGGCACTCGCCAAAAGCGGAAAACGTCGGCCGGGGATTGAGCGTTGGATTGCTGGCCGCCGGAGCACATCCTGTCTCGACCGCTTTTTGCCGGATGGAGGCAGACGGCACGGTCACCGTCTACGGTTCTTCGACCGATATGGGGCAGGGGGTGCGCACGGTCTACACGCAGATTATGGCCCAGGAGCTGGCGTTGCCGGTCGCTCGCATCAGGGTGATCGGTGGCGATACCCAGGTGACGCCCTACGATCGCTCGACGGGCGCTAGTCGCTCGACGACGCTGGCGGGAATGGCCGTGAAACGAGCCGGCGGCGAGCTTCGCCAGCAACTCCTCGACATCGCCAGCCGCGAATTCGGCCTGCCGCCAGACGCCCTCGAGATGCGCGATGGGGCAGTCTGGCACGAGGACGAAAGCCGCTCGTATCCCGATCTGATCAAGGCGCATTTCGGGATGGTCGGTGGTGAGTTGATTGGACGAGGCGAGGTTCGACCCGAACAGGGTAGTGGTTCTTACGCGGAAGGGCCGGTGTTCTGGGAGGTCTGTATCGGCGGCGTCGAACTGGAGGTCGACCGGGAAACCGGGAAGGTCACGGTGCTGAAGACCGCCAGCGTCGCCGATGTAGGCAAGGCGATCAACCCGGACCAGGTCGAGATCCAGGAAATGGGCGGGATCATGCAGGGATTGGGCAACGCGCTGTGGGAAGAGATGATTTTCGACCCTCACACCGGTCAGCTGCTCAACTCGACGCTGTTCGACTATCACATCCCGACGTTTGGGGATCTTCCGCTGCACCATGCCTCGTCGATCGTCGAAAATGAAGACGGGCCTGGGCCATATGGATCGAAAGGTGTGGGTGAAGGATCACTGGCGGGGGCGATCGCCGCGGTCGCCACGGCATTGTTCGACGCGGGGGTGAAGATCGACCAGCTACCCGCCACGCCTGAGCGGATCTGGCGGGCCATGAAAAACCGAAACACGTCGATCCGATCGACAGAAGAAAGGACGAATTGATGGGAATGCGCGTCTATTTGCTCGATGGCGGCACGCTGATGCTCGATATGTCTTTTGTGACCTGGAATCATGGTCAGGGGGTCGAGTATCGCTTTCCGGTTTTTTCCGTCCTGGTGGATACGGGAGAGAAGAAGGTGCTGATCGACACCGGTTTCGAAAAGGCCTGGGTCGATCGAGTGCTGCCCTTCGAGCTCCCGGAGCAAAGCGAGGATCAGACGATCGTCGCCCAGCTGGCTAAGATCGGTATCCGGCCGGAGGAAATCGACATCGTGGTCAACTCTCATCTGCATTTCGACCACTGTTCGGGCAATAAGTACTTCCCGGGGGCCCAGTTCGTGATGAGCAAGGAAGAGCTGCGCCATGCCTATGTGCCCGATCCATGGGAACGGCTGGGATACGACCGTAATCTGGTCGATATGCCCGGCGCGAAGGTCGAGTTGCTGGAGCTCAACGGGTATGACTACGAAGTGGTTCCGGGCGTCACCTTGATCGAAACACCCGGGCATTCCTGTGGTCACCTGTCGGCGATCGTCCGCCCGACTGGCGAGTCGCCAATGGTGTTTCCAATCGACGTCGCATACAACCCGCACAACTTGTACGACAAAGTGCTCATGGGGCTGCATTCCGATCCGCGAGAGCTGCTGGAGTCGATGGTCAAGATCGAGAACATCGCGCAAAAGATCGGCGGGAATATCTTTTTCTCACACGACCCTGAGAGCTACAAGTCCTACAAGAAGGCGCCGGATTTCTATGGGGAATAGGATGGTCGGTACCCGTTCACTGGCAGGGGTCGATACGGAGGTCGACCAGTCGCTTCCCGCGCCGAAGTTGGCGATGGTTGCCAGGTGTCCGCGGGAATCGGGCGGACATGAGGGCCAGCCCCCGCAAGCCGCACCAGGAACAATCAGTGGCTGAAAACGTGCTCTCTCCGCGAGTTGAAATGCGGAGGATCTCGAAGCGCTTCGGGCCGGTGCTGGCAAACGACACCGTCGACCTGACGCTGTGGCCCGGCGAAATTCACGCTGTGCTGGGTGAGAACGGGGCCGGAAAGACGACTCTGATGAACATCCTCTCCGGGATGTATCAACCAGACTCCGGAGAGATCCGCATCGACGGCCAGCCTGCCGTCATCCGCAATCCCATCCAGGCGCTCGAGCTGGGCATCGGCACCGTGTATCAGCATTTCACGCTTGTGCCGAATCTCTCGGTCATCGAGAACGTCGTGCTCGGCACTGATACCGGCTTTCGTCTCGACCTTGGCGACGCTGAACAGAAACTGAAGGCGCTGCTCAGCGACTTCGAGTTGCACGCAACCCCGGAGACGCAGGTGCGACATCTGTCGATCGGGCAACGGCAGCGGATCGAGATCATCAAGGTCCTCTTCCGGGGGACCAAAGTTCTCCTGCTCGACGAACCGACGTCGGTTCTGACTCCGGGCGAAGTCGAGGGACTCTTCTCCATCCTGCGTCGGCTGCGCGAGCAGGGCGTTGCGGTGGTGATCATCACGCACAAGCTCGATGAGGCGCTGGATCTCTCGGACCGGATCACGGTTCTGCGACAGGGACGCAAAGCCGGAGAAATCCTGCCCGAGGACCTGGCGACTGTCGACCGGGAGGCCTCCCGGTTGCGCATCGTGGAAATGATGTTCGGCGGGAGTCCGGCCGAGAGTGCGCAGGCTCGATTCAGCGCCGCTCCCGGCACGGTGCTGCTCTCGATACGCGGGCTTTCCGCCGATGGTGACCGAGGGGCGCCCGCCGTTCGCAACCTCTCGCTCGATCTTCACCGTGGCGAGGTTTTTGGCATCGCCGGTGTCGATGGCAACGGCCAGAAAGAGCTGGGCGAGGTGATCGCCGGCCAACGCCGCTCCACGAGCGGCAGCGTCGCGATCGATGGACACGAGCTGACCAACCGAGGGGTCTCCACCGCCAGCCGGGCCGGGGTTGGCTACGTCACCGACGACCGTCTTGGCGAAGGGTCGGTTCCCGGTCAGAGTGTGGCGGAGAATGCGGTGCTGAAGACCATCGGACAGGCGCCATTCAGCCGCAGATTCTGGCTCGACCGCAAAGCGATCGAGCGTCACGCACAGGAGCTGATCGAGCAGTTCGACGTCCGCACGCCGAGCTCCGGCACCCGCCTGACACTCCTTTCCGGAGGCAACATTCAGAAGCTGCTGCTGGCCAGGGAGCTGTCCATGCGCCCGAAGGTTCTCGTATGCAACAAACCGACCTACGGGCTCGATATCCGCACGGCCCAGTTCGTGCTCAAGACATTGCGCGAGCAGGCCAACGAAGGAAATGCCATCGTCTTGATTTCTTCTGAGCTCGATGAGCTGCTCGATGTCAGCGACAGACTCGGCGTGATGTACAACGGTGAGCTGGTGGCGATTTTCGAACGCGGCGAATTCGACGTGGAAACGATCGGTCAGCTCATGCTCTCCGGGAAGCGAACAACGGCGGGAGCGGTGGCATGACAGAGCGCGCTCGCTTTTCTGGAACAAGCCTGACGCCAGTCATCAGCAGCCTGGTGGCGATTCTGATGGCGTTCATCATCGGAGGGATCTTCCTGGAAGCGACCGGCAAGGATGCGCTGGAGGCCTATCGCATTCTGGTCGAGCGGGGTATCGGCACGTCTACTGGATTGACCGAAACGTTCAAGAAAATGGCCCCCTTGCTCATTGTCAGCAGCGGGTTGCTCATCGCGTTGAGAGCCGGTGTCTGGAACATCGGCATCGACGGGCAATTCATGGTGGGGGCGCTCTGCGCGGGCGTCGCCGGAGCGGCGGTCGTGGGCGAGATTCCCGATGTGCTGATGTGGATTGTGGCCGGCATCGCCGGATTCGCGGGTGGGGTGCTGTGGGCTTTCGTTCCGGGAATCCTCCGCGTTCGCTTTGGTCTGAACGAGATCATCACCACGCTGATGATGAATTATGTCGCCTTGAATGTGACGGCGTGGCTGGTCAAGGGTCCGGCCAAGGATCCCGATATCGTGGCGCCTCAGACGCGGCAGATTCCTCTGCCGAAACGCCTCTCCCATATCCCGGGCAGCGAGGTGCATGTCGGACTGATCGTC
>JBFWRO010000029.1:0-12890 GCA_050248865.1 Thermomicrobiales bacterium
GCTTCATCGTTTCCTCCTTCTGTTGAGTCGATCGCCGTTATCGGTGGGTCGCCAAGGAGCGGAACGAGGAGCATCCGCAGCATTGAGCGCATTCTCTGTCGCGTCTGCGGGGAATGCGCCAGATCTCACCAAATAACTGACAGAAACAACCTAACACCTGGCGGCGGGTCGTGTCAACGTGTGTGTTGCATCGGATGTCGCTGCAGCTACGAGGGTTTCTCGGAAGAAACGACGGCTGGAGGGACTCCGATCATGGGTCCAGCTCATCGATGATCAGATTCTCCGGGAGCGGAACACCTGGATCGGCAGGGTTGGCGGCCACCGGGTCTGCCGGGACAAGATAGAAGACGAATGATTGCCAAGGAAGTTCGGTGGGGACATGGGACAGACGCCCTGTCGGGAATTGCTGGCGCAACGACGCGAGGCGGTCGGTGTCGTCGGGGTGGACGACCAGCAAGAGTGGTTCACCTGGTCGCTGCTCCGGCAATGGCTCCCCGACGGCGATATTGTGATCGTATGCCCAGCCGAGGTTGCCGAGCGTGAGGCCAATGTTGCGAATGTCGAGCCAGTAGGCGCGGTCGACGATCCAGATATCTTCCAGATCGACCCCAAACGCGGCTGCGCCGTGGATCGCCGTGGCGATTTCCGTGGTGTTGACGACGATCGAGCGGGACTGGGCATCGAAGTCGCGGTAGAAGCGCTGGAAATTTTCGTGCGCCGCGATGCCGATAAGGGTGATCAGCAGCAAAGCTCCAGTAGCGGCGAGCCGCCGGGGTTGCCCGGTGCGAAGAACCGCCCGCGCCAGCACGGAGACCGGCATGGCGGCAATCGCGAAGATGACTGGTATGGCGGCGCCGGCGCGATTGACACTGGGGTTTTCGTGGGGAAACCCGAGGGCAAGCGTGGAGGGGAGAAAGAGGACCGGGATAGCGACCAGCGTGAGGAGAAGCGCGCGGTCATGCTGCCTGACGACGCGCAGGACGGCGGTAGTCAGTCCGGCAATCAGGAGGGCGCCGGTAACGACATCGAGAAAGGGATCGTAGGTCACGGCATTGACCATGGTGGAGTCGCCGCGGTAGTTGAACGCGAGTGCGGCGTGCCAGACGTTTTCCAGGAACAGGGAGAGATGATGCAGCGCGTTACGGAGTGAGGAGGAGTCCTCCTCACCAGCGATGCGGCTGGTGGAGCGGAGCCAGAAGTTGTCCGGTTTGTCGATTGCGTACCGGCCGAGCGGCAGGAAGACGACCAGAGCGGTGACGGCGGTCAGAAGGCCGTGGGTGAAAGCGCGTCTGCGGGTAACAGCCCGTGTTGGCGCAACGAGCAGCAGACAAAATCCGGCCGCCACAACGGGGACGACGGCGCGGAACGGCGAGTAGCCATAGAGACCGGCGCCGAGGGCGAGTCCGCAGGCGAGAGCGTCGCGCCGGTCGCCCGTGCGCGTCCAGCGGAGAAGAAACCAGAGGGTAATCGCGGCGAACGTCATCCCGTAGGGAAAGCGGAGACCGGCGCGGGATACCTCGATCGGCCATTTGCCGATGGCGAAGAGCAACGAGGCGGCAAGTCCGGCCGCAATGCCTCCCAACTCGGCAGCGAGGAGATAGACAAAGGGAATGGCGAGGAGGCCGATGAAGGCTGTGCCGACTTTCATCGTCGTGAAGTTGAGCGGGGAGCCGAACCACTCGACCATCGTGGCGATGACATAGAACTGCATCGGTTCGCGGCCGGTGTTGTTCTCCAGGAAGATCGGCCGGCCGGCATCGAGGATCGTCTCCACGTCGGCGAGCTTTTCGGCATGGTCGCTGGTGGGATCGCGGGGTGTTTGGTCGATTTGGTAGAAGAAGAAAAATGCCCCAGTTGCGACGATCAGCAGCATGCCCAGAAGGAGGGCGAGGTTCCGGCGGGAAGGCTTTTTCGCGAATAGGGGTGTCGTGGCGTCGCTGACTGGAACTGTCCGGAGGAACCGAACGGAGCGAAACGGGATGGCTGACGCGGGCCACCAGGCTGCGATCCAGAAGGCGATCGCGCCAATCCAGCAGAGAACACCTGCGGTGCGGAATTGATTGTCGGCGGACCAGGAGACCGCACCAACACCGCAGAGAACGGACAGCGACAGGAAAAGCCATTGGGGGCGGACCGGCGTTCCCTGCTCTCGGGGTTGATTGTCGGCGGTGGGTCGGCAGAGCAACCGCTCGAGTTGACCGCCAAAAACGGCCCAAATGGCGATGCCGGCCACAAGGACGAGCGCGACAAAGATGCCGAAACGTTGGTCGTTCAGCGAGGTATTGGCAAGGATGAGCAGGCAGATGCCGAGCACGGCAAGTAGCCAGGTCAGGGAGGGAGTGGCGGGTGAAAACCCGGGCCGCGACCGCGCGGGCTCGGGTGGTTTGTTGACCGTGGAGGGACTGAGGGAGGAATCGGCGCAGAAATCGCTGTCGCATGCTGGCTGGAGGGGCATCGTGCCGGAACGCTCAGGCGCGGCCACATGGCCGGTCAGGGCGAGGCGTGCTGCTGATGACAGGCGCTTCCAGGAATCGCTCAACACTCAACTCTGATCGGGACCTCGGAACAGTGGACTCGTGGAGACCATCGTACCGCAGGTGGGAGGACGTGGTGCCGTGGCCGGGCTTGGTCAGTCAGAACCGCCAGGAGTGAATGCGCGGGCCGGTGGAAGCAATCCGTGAATTGATTCAGGGGTACAAGTTTGGAAGCTTCGCGGCGAGATGTGCTGGCTTATTCGAGGCATGTCCTGCCGCCGCCCGGCAACGACATTGCTGGACCCTCAGCACAAAATCCGCGAACACGGACTGAGGATCAGGGTCCCCATCAGGCGGCAGTGTTCACAACTGGGATGTGGTTGGCATTTTTCCGCGAAGGTTATGAGGCTGATCAGCATTGCTCAAGGGTTTGAGCCGAGTCTCACCTGAGTCACTCGTTCAGGATCGAGCTCGACACCCCAGCCTGGCAGATCGGGCGGTTGCATGCGGCCGTTTTCGGGCATGGGTTCGCCTTTGAAGACGTTCCCGAAGATGGAGACGAACTCCATGCCGTCCTTGCTCATAGCCAGGACTTCCTGGAAGGGGGAGTTCGGGTGAGCCATCTGGAAGTGGGTGCTGAAAAAGGCGCTGCCGTGGGGCACGACGGGCGTGTCGTATGCGGCGGCCATGGCGGCGATCTTGCGGGCTTCGGTGACTCCGCCGCACCAGGTGAGGTCGGGCTGGAGGATATCGACGCACTGGCGGGCGATCAGCTCGCGGAAGCCGTAGCGGCTGAACTCGTGCTCGCCGGTGGTGAATTGCTGCCAGGGGCAGGCGGCCTTGATGCGGGCGTGACCGTCGTAGTCGTCGGGCGGCAGTGGTTCCTCGATCCACCGTATACGGTATGGCCGTAACGCCTCGGCGAGATCGATCGTGTACTGCACGGTGAGGGACATATAGCAGTCGATCATCAGGTCGAAATCGGGTCCGACCGCCTCGCGGGCGGCGGCGAAGCGCTCGACGTTTTTCTTGAGACCCTCGTAGCCGTCGGCGGGGCCATACTGCAGGGGAATCTTGGCGCCGAAGAAGCCGAGCTCCTGGTAGCGCTTTTCGCGGATGCCGGTGACGTAGCACGGGATGTTGTCCTTGGTACGACCGCCGAGAACCATATACACCGGTTCGTCGCGGAGCTTGCCGAGCAGGTCCCAGAGCGCGAGATCGACGGCGCTGATGGCGCAGAGGGTGATGCCCTTTCTTCCATAGTAGAGGGAGGCTCGCCAGAGCTGGTCCCAGATACGCTCGATGTCGCGTGGATCGGAGCCGATCAGAAAGCGGCGGAAGTGCTTGTTGATCAGATACGCCCCCGCTTCGCCGCCATGGGTGATGCCGACGCCGGTGAGACCGCTCTCCAGCTCGATTTCGACGATCAAGCCCCCGATGGCGTCGATCCCCCACTTCAGGCGGGATGACTTGTACTCCGGATAAACCGACATCGGGTTGCTGATGATGGTGTCGACGATCCAGTGCCCCGCGCCGCGGCCGTGATAGTCGCCGCCCTCCTTGCCGCCAATCGGCAGGTAGGTGCGGATGTCGGCGATGCGGTCAGGTTGGCGGGTCATGGGGTGATCAGCTCCTTGTTCCTGGCATTGTGGCACGTGGTCGCTGTCTTCGGGAGAACAGTCGCAGTCATGAACAATCGACGGTGTTGGAGTTGATGTGACATATTCATACATCGGGCGGGTGTGCGACGCGGTTGAGATGGGTGGAGCGAAGCGAGAAGACTCACGTCTCACTGGATGTTCCAGGTCGACCGTTCAGGGCTCCAATCGGCGTGATTGGGCACTGACTCGTTAAGTACAGGGTTAAAGAACAGGGCTGCGGCCCTCACTCCTGACGCAAGATCAGTAGCAAGACCGACCTCTTCTGCCAGAAACTTGTATGGTGTTAGCCAATCGTGGTCTGGTGAAGGAAGCGTTTGAGGAAGTGCGTGCGTGCTCCTCATTCCGAAGGTCTCCTTCAGACTCCTTCGCAACTCCCCCGCATTGATCGATTGCGTCTCGCAGAGAATGACGATATCGATCAGGTCCTTCACTCGCGAACTCGAGTGGCCGGAACGATAGGTTCGCGTGTATGCATGTAACTTTTCAGCGAGGTGTTGGGCTATCGGAATTGCAGGTATCTCGAGCGTCGAGATATCTGCGAATCGAAGAAAGTCGATGCCCGCACCGTTTCGGTTTTCTTCGGGAGCGGCTCACTCAGGTTGATGTCAATAGCGACGGTTTCAAAATGTCGACCAGCCAGCGTAGCTATGAGGCGAAAACGCAGTACCTCGCCTCGCTCCTCGGCAGGGAACGCTACGCCCTTTTCGACAAGGAAAGTAAAGTGGTCCCCCAGTTCGAGGTCCGCAGCGTCTATTAGCGTGTCGACCACATCGTTTTCGGCGAGATCGCTAGCAAGGTCGAGATCCAGGGTGGTTCTGGAACGCTCCACAAGTCGAAGGCTAAGCGCTATTCCACCTTTCAGAACCCACTTTCCTGGTGCCACCGCACTTAACCTCGCAAGGTAACGATCGAAGACGATCATTTTGCGGTGCCTGTTGAGGTAGTTCGCAGGCTTGCCATCCGCATTGGCTGCCAAACGCTGCTCAAGAGCCGTTCTGAACGCGCCGCTACTCGCGTACTTCATGACGCGCTCATGTCGAGAGCTCGCTCAACCAGTCGCCTGACGCGGAGGCTACGTTCGGATGCTGCTTCACGAAATCGCCGCGGTGTAGAGAGGCCCCTTGTCAGAGCGTGGTGGACTGCCATTTCGATTTGTTCCGGCCCAGTGCCTTTCTCACTAGCGTCCACGACGGTGCGGGCGACTGAGGTTACAAGCATGCCCTCCTTCCACACGATGTCAGACGGCCCAAATGTCCTTGTCGTTGTGTGAATCCGCACGTTGCGAAGTTTGGGCTGGTTGTGGGATGTGCGCGGCACGGTGAGATGTACCTCATTCGGGATCACATCGCTGAGCTCGTGGAGGCTTAGCGCGGATTCATGAGAGATAACCGACTTGTCTTTGCCGACAGCAAGCCACGCCGCAACCATGGGTTCGAAAGGAGATGATGGATAATCACGATATCGATAGACTCCTCGATGGACGATTTTGAATCGACCGGTCCGCGCATGGTAGGCGAGTTTGTCATCAGTGAAACCGCAGTCGAGTGCCTGAACCCGGGTGAAAAAGCCATGCTGCGTCGATGCGACCTCGAAGACACATGCATCAGAGTCCATTTCCGCTCACCATGTCCCAACTAACTTGGAAATATTCCAGGTAACATGGGACATGCTATGGGATTCGGCGATCGAGTGCCAGGGATGACATTGCGTCGACCTTTCAGACCGCTGCGGGGATCGGGACAGAAAACACAGCGCCAATTTCCGTAGCTCCAGGTGGTCGCTGACTTCTTCAAGTGCGTGACGGATTACACAACCAGTGACGACGAACTTAGAGCTGCCTTTGGCCACGACGGTCGTTCCAATTGGCAAAAACGCCGAGCGGGAACGAAAACGATACGAGCCAGTTCGGGGCGTCGACGATCTCCGCGATCTTCAGATCACCACAGGCGGAGCAAAGCACGTAGGCTTCCTGCGGCGTCAGGTCATGCTCCGCCGTCAGATACTCGATCATCGTGCGCACGGCCCGCTGGGAATTCTCGTAAAGGTCCGGACCATGGGCGGTGGTGATTTTCCAGCCGGCGGTGTTCCAGCTTCCGGGCATCGATCCGGGAAGTTCGAGAGTTGGTTCGGCGATGGTTTGCCCTTTGACCACGTCAAAACGCGCGACGACGGTCGCCTGGCACTCGATCCCCGTGCCGCACACCTCACCGTCCCCCTGCGCGGCGTGAACGTCCCCCAGGCTGAAATTTGCGCCGGCCACCAGCACTGGAAACGAGATGGTCGATCCCGGTTGCGCCTGCTTGATGTCCATGTTGCCGCCATTTTCGCGCGGCGGACCAGTTGGCAGCAGGTCGGTGGTGACTGGCGCCACGCCCATCACCCCGCAAAAGGGTTCGAAGGGCACGCGAATGCGCTCGTTGAAAGCCGCGTATTCTTGCGATGACAGGTCCCAATGGTGGAGGTAGGGCGCCTCGAATGCGGCGTCGTCCTGCAAGAGCCCGAAATGCGGAATGATTGCGCTCCACCCCCAGTTCGCCACATCGATCGACAGAATCTCGACGACGAGCGTATCCCCCGGTTCGGCTCCTGCGACCGCCACGGGTCCATTGAGCTGATGACCGCTGCCCTCGGGAACCGCCAGAATCGCCTCGCTCGGGGAGCCGGGTGAAAGCCGGTTGTCGATGGCGTCCGGCGTATCGAAGATCACGGTATCCCCCGGAGCGACCGTCAGCACCGGCGGGATGGCGCTGGAAAAGCGGTTGTGCCTTTGCTTCGCTGTGACGAAATGTTGTGCGTTCATTGCATGCGCTCCTGTCCCTGCTTCCGGCGGCCTTTCGATCGTGGGCATTGTGACATGGACGTTTTGGGTTCTGATGCGGGCTGATGCAGGCATCCAGGTGGCGAACGCCGCCCCGGCGTTCAATGCGGGCGGCAAAAAGTGAGCAGCGATTCAATCGCTGGTGGTTCGCGCTGGTGCGGGAATTCGCTTAGGATGTCTGGCTCACAAACCTGCAGGGCGAAGGAGGAGGCGATCGTCGATGAACTATCCTGCCGGGTTCTTTCTCATTCTGCACGGAGCGGTTCATCTGTTCTATGTGGGACAGAGTCTGCGGCTCTTCGATCTGGGGGAATCGATGACGTGGCCGGACGGTTCCTGGTTGTGCTCCAGATTTTCGAAAACCGGGGTCTGCCGGAAAGTCGCGGCAGGACTCTGCGTGGTGGCGACGGCTGGGTTCCTCATCACCGGTGCTGGCTTGATGTTCGATGCCGGGTGGTGGGAGTCGGTGACTGTGGTGTTCGCGATTGTCTCATCTTTGGTGTTCATCATGTTCTGGAATACGGGTTCTCCTCGTCGCGCTGAGCAGGGAGGACTTGCCTTGATTATCAATGTCTTGATTCTGCTCTACATCCTGGTAATTCGCTGATTCGGGACCGGGAATGTATAGCGGCGGAACGTCGAGAGTTCTGCTGCCTGCGTGCCGCTGAGGCGGGAGATGCTTCGACTTCGCTCCGGTTCGCATCATTCCGCTCAGAATGAACGTTGGTCCTTATGCCCCGACGTATGCCGCCAGGTGCCGGGCAGTAAGGCTCGAAGAGGTGGAGACGAGCTCGGCCGGGGTGCCTTGGAAGACGACGCGGCCGCCGTCGTGGCCGGCGCCCGGCCCGAGGTCGATGATCCAGTCAGCGTGGGCCATGACCGCCTGGTTGTGCTCGATGACGAGGACCGATCTGCCGGCGTCGACGAGACGGTCGAGAAGTCCGAGGAGCTGTTCGACGTCCGCGAGATGCAGACCCACGGTCGGTTCGTCGAGCACGAACATGCCGCCCTTGTCTCCCATGTGGGTGGCGAGTTTGAGGCGCTGACGCTCTCCGCCCGAGAGCGTGCTCAGAGGCTGGCCAAGGGTCAGGTACCCGAGCCCGACGTCGGCGAGCCGGGTGAGGATGGTGTGAGCGGCCGGTGTTTTCGCCGGACCGGCGGCGAAGAAATCGGCGGCCTCGGCGACCGGCATGGCCAGCACCTCGCTGATGTCCTTGCCGCCAAAGTGGTATTCCAGCACGTCGGCCAGAAATCGCTTACCACCGCATTCGTCGCAGGTTGATGCGACCGTATCCATGAAACCCAGCTCGGTATAGATCACGCCGATGCCGTTGCAGGCGGGACAGGCTCCCTGCGAATTGGCGCTGAAGAGGGCGGGTTTGACGCCGTTGGCTTTGGCAAAGGACTTGCGGATCGGGTCCAGAAGATTGGCGTAGGTTGCCGCGTTGCTGCGACGCGAGCCGCGAATGGCGGTCTGGTCGATCGCGATGACGCCCTCTCGATCGGCGACGGAGCCATTGATCAGCGAGCTCTTGCCGGAACCTGCCACGCCAGTAACCACGACCAGCACGCCAAGCGGGATATCGACATCGACGTTCTGCAGGTTGTGTGTGTGTGCCCCGCGGATTGCGAGTGCGCCGGTCGGGTTTCGGACTGTGGGTTTGAGGGAGGCGCGGTCGCCGAGATGGCGGCCGGTGAGGGTGTTGCTGACCTTGAGTTCTTCGACCGTACCCTCGAAAACGATCTGGCCGCCGGCGGAACCGGCCCCAGGTCCGAGATCGACGATGTGATCGGCGATGACGATCGTTTCTGGTTCGTGTTCGACGACGAGCACAGTGTTCCCTTTGTCGCGAAGCTGAAGAAGGAGATCGTTCATGCGCTGCACGTCGTGTGGGTGAAGACCGATCGTGGGCTCGTCGAAGATGTAGGTCACGTCAGTCAGGGCCGAGCCAAGATGACGAATCATCTTGGTGCGTTGAGCCTCGCCGCCAGAGAGCGTGCCGGAGGGGCGGTCGAGCGACAGGTAGCCGAGACCAATGTCCACGAAGGAATCGAGGAGGTCTCCCAGGGCGCGGAGTAATGGGGCGGCCGAAGGTTCGTCGAGAGACCGAATCCAGTTGGCGAGATCGCTGATTTGCATAGCGCAAACGTCGGCGATGTTCTTGCCGCCGATCCGCGAAGACCGGGCCGCCTCGGCGAGGCGAGAGCCGCCGCACTCCGGGCAGGCGGTGAAGGTCACCGCCCGTTCCACGAAAGCCCGGATGTGAGGTTGCAGGGAGTCAGGATCCTTGGAGAGGAAGGACTTCTGAATCTTCGGGATCAGTCCCTCATAAGTCAGATTGACACCGTCGACCTTGACCTTGACCGGCTCCTTGTAGAGAAAGTCGTGAAGTTCCTTTTCCGTATAGTCGCGAATCGGCTTGTTTGGGTCGACAAAGCCCGACGCAGCGTAGACGCGCACGGTCCAGAAATTGTCTGATTTCCATCCGGGAATCTTGAACGCGCCATCGGCGAGCGATTTCGAGGCGTCATAGAACTGGGTCAGGTCGAAATCCGAAATGCGCCCCATGCCTTCGCATCGCGGACACATGCCGCCGAGACGGGTGAAAGTCGCTTTCTCGGTTTGTGTTTTCGCGCCACGTTCGACGGTGATCGCGCCGCTGGCCCGAACCGATGGGACATTGAAGGAGAAGGCATTAGGCGGGCCGATGTGCGGCTGACCGAGGCGGCTGAAGAGAATCCGCAACAGGGCGTTGGCGTCGGTGGCGGTGCCGACGGTGGACCGGGCGTTGGCGCCCATGCGCTCCTGGTCGACGATGATGGCCGTCGTCAGCCCCTCCAGGAGGTCGACGTCGGGACGCGACATGGTGGGCATCATGCCCTGGAGAAACGCGCTGTACGTTTCGTTGATCAGGCGTTGCGATTCGGCAGCGATGGTGTCGAACACCAGGGAAGACTTGCCCGATCCGGAGACGCCGGTAAAGACGGTGAGACGGCGTTTGGGGATGTCGAGCGTGATGTTCTTGAGGTTGTTTTCGCGCGCCCCGTGCACGCGAATCATATCGTGGCGGTCGGCTTCGTACCTTGCAGGCGGTTCCTGATCGGTGATGGGTGAGGTGCTCATCGAGCCTCCATAGGTGCAGGTGACAATGGCGCCTCCGGTCAGTTCGCCGGCGAATCGAACGCTGGCTGGAGCGTCAGCAAAAACGAAAGATCGTCTCCCGCGACGAATTCCCGGGCGGGTTGGCCGCGTTGCATCAACCGCGCGCCAGAAGCTCCGCCCAGCGCCAGGCAGGCGCCCCGGCGGCGAAGCCAGGCGCCTTCGCGAAGGCCCAGCACGGGGACGTTGTTGTCTTCCAGAAACTCGGTGATGCGCATCTCGCGCGTCTCGCCCATATGGGTCGAAGCAGGATCGGGATCGACGTAATGCGGGTTGATCTGGAATGGGATGAGGCCGAGCGCATCGAAGGAATCCGGCTGCACGATTGGCATATCGTTCGTCGTTCGTAGCGACGGGCAGGCCATATTTGCTCCTGCACTGGTGCCCATGTAGGCAAGCTTTCCCTGCTCGACAAGACGCCGCACCGGTTCGATCAGCCCCAACCGCTGCAAGTGTTTGAGCAACCGGAAGCTGTTGCCGCCGCCGACGAAGAGCGCGTCTGCCTCGTGCAGCGCGGCGGTGGGGTCGCTAACGGCGTTGAGGCCAGTGACAGTCACGCCCAAAGGCGAAAGGGTCGAGCGGACGCGCTCGGTGTAGGCATCGTGCGCTGAAAGGGCAAAGGGTGCGAAAGCAAGATGCGTCCGACCGGCGAGGAACTCATCTATCGCAGGCATGGCGTATTCGAGATAGTGCTGACCATGGACAGACGAGCTGCTCAACAGGAGGATAGTGTGATTTGCCAAGGAGTTGTCTCCCTCACGATGTATACCTGCAGCGCCCGGGCGCATTATCGCCCTGTGGGCCATCCGCCGGCACAGGGCCCGGCGGATGCGGCCCTACCCGATCACAGCGGGAATGATCCAGCTTTCGATGAATGGGCGAACGATCGACACCGGGCTGGGCGGGGTTTCGAAGCCTTTCAACACGACGACGACGAGATCGAGCGAGGGAACGACGTAGAGGTAGTTACTGCCGAAGCCGAGTCCGAAGTACGCGTGGAAACCATTCTCGTAGTCGACGATCCACCACTGATAACCGTATCCGGCATAACCGGTGGAATCGCCCTGCAGGTGAAAGCGAGTCGCTTCGGGGAACCAGCCTTCGAACACGACCGACTCGCCATTCCATTGGCCGTCACGGAGAGAAAGGAGTCCAAACCGGGCCAGATCGCGGGGCGCCAGCTCCAGACCCGAGCCGCCAGAGGCGATCCCTTCCGGTGAGCGCATCCAGTCAGGAGTCACAATGCCCAGGGGAGTCCAGAGGCGTTCAGTGGCGAAGTCTTCCAGGGGCTGACCTGCAGCGTCCTGAACGATGACGCCGAGGAGGTGCGACCCGCCTGTGTTGTAGGCATAGACCGTCCCCGGCTGATAGATGACCGGAAGGCCAAGGGTGAGTTCGGTCCAGTTCGGCGAGGAGATCAGTGTTTGCCAGTCCGCGCCGATATCCCACGCCCAGCCGGCGCTCATAGTGAGCAGGTTGTCAATCGTAATCGATGGCGTCAGAGGATCGGCGTCGGCCGGAATCAGATCGGGAATCGCATCGCCGAGCGTGGTGCCGAGCGAGAGGAGTCCGTCGCCGATGGCGATGGCGACAAGAGTGCCCGTTATCGACTTCGTGATCGAGCGAATGTTGACGGGATCGTCTCGACCGTAGGCGGTGCCAAAGTACCGCTCGTAGGCAAGACCGTTGCGGCGGACGACGACGATGCCGGTGATGTCCGGCATGTTGACGGCAGCGTAGTCGCCTGCCGCGGCGAGTTGAGTTTGTGAGAGGTCGACGTCGATCGGCTCCACCGTCACCCAGTCGTCGGTTGGGAAGGGAATGGCGCTCTGGGCCTGCGCCATAACAGGCGAGGCCACGGGGCTGTGCGCCGACCCGTCGAGAGCGAGTGCTCCCGCGGTGGCGATCAGCGTTCGGCGTGTGAATCCTGGCATGATTTGCTGTCCCTGGTAGGTCGATCGATGCGACTAAGCGTACTCTTCTCGCGTCGTTCGCGACCCGTCGATCCGCGAATGCGACGAACGACGAGCATGGAGGACGTATGCCAAAAGGTACTGTTCCGGAGCACTTCCACGATTTGCTGGGAAGCACGGCGCTCGGTCATCTGGCAACGATTGGCGGGGACGGCCGGCCGCAGGTCAACCCCGTCTGGTTCATCTCGGACGGTGCGCGGATTCTGCTGAGCATCAGACCGGAAACGGTGAAATACCGCAATCTTCGGGCGAATCCGGCTGTTGCAATGTCGATACTCGACCCGAAAGACCCATTTCGCTATCTGGAGATGCGAGGCGACGTGGCCGAATTCGAGCTCTACGAGAACGTGAGCTGGGTCAATGAACTGGCGCGGAAGTACACCGGAGCCGATTTTACCGGTGGTGTCGATGGCGAGCAACGGTACAAGGTGACGATTCGCGTCGATTCGTGGACAGGGCAGGGGTAAGGCAGAACGACATGTGAACCAGTCCCGCCGAAAGGCCACCCCTGGAGGGGTGCCCGTACCGGCGGGGCTCGTCCCTGCCCCTGCTCCCTGCAGCACGGTCATCATCCCAGCCCACCCCTCGCCCCCCGACGGGTGCCCGTACGGGCAGGGCTCGTCCCTGCCCTCGCTCCCTGCGGAACGGTCGTCCTTCCAGTCCATTCCTCGCCCCCACGAGAAGAGGGCACCCACGAGGGGTGCCCGTACGGGCAGGGCGCGTCCCTGCCCTCGCTCCCTGCGGCACGGTCATCATCCCAACCCCCCCCACTCCCCCACGAGAAGATGGCACCCACCCGGGATG
>JBFWRO010000030.1:0-12677 GCA_050248865.1 Thermomicrobiales bacterium
CAACCTCGTTGCGGACTTGACGGCGGCTGGTATTGAGGTGCTTTACGACGACCGCGATGAGCGGCCCGGGGTGAAGTTCAACGACGCTGATTTGATCGGCAACCCGCTCCGGGTCGCGGTCAGTTCCCGCAACCTTGCCAGGGGACAGATCGAGATCAAGCGCCGCACCGCGTCGGAGGCCGAATTCGTGCCTCAGGGAGATGCGGTCGCAGAGATTCAGTCTCGCCTTGCCGTCATCGCCGCCGAAGAACGTGCCGCCTCCGGCCTCCCCGGTGAGTAAATCCAAAACCGTCTCTCGCCCGCGGTCGGCCCGAAGAACAGAGCGTCTCGCGCTCTGCCGGAGGGTGGCCGCCGCTGTGCGGGCGATTGGCCGCGACTACAACGAGGCCCAACCGAGGAGAATCGCATCCTCGATCGTCGCGGTGGTCTGCCGTGTCTGGAGATCGACGATGCGTACTGACCCTTGTCGCCCTTCCCCAATGGTGTCGAACACCCCCACCGCTAGATAACAGCCGTCCGGTGTCAACGCCCCCACCGCGCTTCCGGCCGATGAGTCGACGAGTTCCGACGCTCCAGCCTGAGCATCGATCAGCCAGAGCCGTCCCAACGCCGGTGAGATATCCCACACGGTGGTATATCGGCCGTCGTCGCTCGTTGAAGAGTCAGCGAAATAGACACTGTCACTGTCCTGCTCCAGTACGGCGCGAGTCGCGCCATTTTCGAGATTGACGATGACATACGGCGCTCCCGCCGTCCCTGGTCGCGGACCTGGGCTCGGCACCATCAGCGCCCAGCTGGCCTGTGTCTGAGACGTGTTCAGATACAGTCCTGAGAGGTCCGGCAGTTCGCTGGAGCCTGTTCCCATTAGGTCGACCAGCGCCCAGTCCTCGCTGGTTGCGGTCTCAACGGACACCAGCAGGTTACTGCCCAATTGATCGATCATCCGCGGCCGAAGCTCTGCATTGCTATCCATCAGCATGCTCGCACCGGTTCCGTCGGCGGCAATGCGGTAGAGCCCCCCTGGCGTTTGCGCGACCAGAATGTCACCGGGGAAGTGCTGCAAACCAAACCACTCCCCCTCATCGGTCAACAGGTTTTCCTGGCCGCTTTCCACATCTCGTGCGACGATGATTCTCTGATCGTCTGACTCGTTCCGGAGGTAGTACAGCGTGCGTCCGTTGTCGGAAAACGACGGATTGCTGGCGGTTTCGCCATCGCCCAGAACCGCTGGCGGGGAACCGCTCGCGAGATGGACCAGCACAATGCCCCTGCCGGTCCACAAGACCAGCCACTCGTCTCCGCGGGAGACCTCGGCGCTGATGATGATCTCGGAATCGTCAGCGAAATCCGAGAGCGGCAGGGTGGTCCCTGAAATCAGATCGACGAGATACGCACGCAAATCGGTGGCATCGTGGAAGAGCACGAAACGCGAACCATCCGGAGCGGTAAAGGCCTGGCCACCGAATTGCACCGACGGACGATCCGCGAACTCGATCAGCGGTCGCACTACGCCCATCGTCGAGTCGTCGCCCGGCAGTTCGAGCACTCCGTATACATTCCCCAGCGTCCGCACGATCGATCGTGCCGGAAAGGTCGTCGGTATGACCTGCATCGGCTGCTCGACCTCGGCTCGTGCCACTTCGATGCCATCGACGCCGGTCAGCACGATCTCGTTTTCCGGCAGCGGTTGCCCGGGAGTCTGCGGCGCCGTCGCGACGGCAAACGGTAGGCAGTCGGAAGGATCACCACGCGTCTGCGCCTGGGCCGTCGCGATCAGACCGAAAACGACCAGCGCGGATAGCAATAGTGCACGCAGCGCCCGCATCGATGCTCTCCTGCGGCTATCCGAGTGCGTCGGTCAGCGCCGCGATGAATTCGTCCGCCTGCTCCTCGCCCCAGATCAGGGGAGGAAGCAATCGGAATACGACCGGGCTGGCCGGCAGTGCCAGAACGCCTCGTTCCTGCAGTGCCCGCAGCGTCGGCGTCACCCGCTCCTTCAGCTCGACGCCGATCATCAGGCCGCGACCCCTCACCGCCCTAACTTTCGGATGATCGAGCGCTTCCAGGGCGCCGATCAGCCGGTTGCCGATCGTCGTTGAATTGTCATAAAGACCGCGCTGTTCGAATGCATTGAGTGTGGCAACGACGGCTCGGCAGGCGAGGGGATTCGCGCCAAAGGTCGTCCCATGCGTTCCCGCCGGAATGCGCTCCGAAACGGCTTCGGTCACCAGCGTTACGCCGATTGGGAAACCATTGGCGATGGCCTTTGCCGAGCAGAGAATATCCGGCCGCACTCCCGACTGCGAGATGGCGAAAGGCGCGCCCGTCCGGAAACCCGTCTGGATCTCGTCTGCGATCAGTAGCGCGCCGCGCGCGGTCGATGCATCACGCGCCGCCTGGAGAAATGCGTCGTCCGCCGGATAGATCCCGGCTTCGCCCTGAATCGGCTCGAGAATGACCGCGGCGGTCTCGTTGGTCATCGCGGCTTCGATGCCTTCGACATCGTTGTAGGCGACATGCGTGACCTCCGCGCCGAATGGCTCGAATGGTCCGCGGTACTTCGGGTCAGCGGTGACCGCCAGCGCTCCCAGCGTTCTGCCATGGTATCCCCGCCGTGCGGCGACAAAATGATTGCGCCCCGTGGATACACGAGCGAATTTCAGCGCGGCCTCGATTGCCTCCGCCCCGGAATTGGAAAAAAACGTTCGTGTCAGCCCGTCTGGCGCGATCAGGTCGATGGCAGCCAGTGCCGCCGCCCGGGCGTCGTTGTAAAAGCTCTGATGGCAGGTCGTCAGATGGTGAAGCTGGTCGAGCATTGACGCCGTGTATTCCGGGTCGGCATGCCCGAGCGCGGCCACGCCATAGTTGCTCATCGCATCGAGATAGCGGTTCCCCTCGGAATCGTAGAGATACGATCCCTCGCCGCGCACCAGCGCGATATCCCGCTTGGCGTAAAGGGGAATTTGCCTGTCCTTCTCGATGCCGGAAATCAGGTCGATATGCAGAGTCGGGAACGGAGCGGCCATGGAACGTTGCTTCCTTTCAGTGTCTTACAGACTGGCGTTGCGAACGACGGTGCCGCGACCGGCCAGCGCGCTGCTGACTGGTCGCTCCGTACGCCCGTCGGCGAACATTACCCGGCCAACTCCACGCTCGACGGCCTTCACCGCCGTCTCGACTTTGACTTTCATTCGTCCCTGGGCGGCTTCCAGCGCCTTCTCGGGATCAGACGTATCGATTTCCTCGATCAGCGTGGTTTCGTCATCTCGATCCCGCAGGAGTCCTGGCGTGTCGGCGAAATAGATCAATCCTTCCGCCTCCAGTGCAACGGCCAGTTCCAGCGCCAGACGATCCCCATCGACATTGATCGGCGTGCCTTCTTCCAGATCGATCGCCGGAGGTGTCAGGACCGGAAGATACCCTGCGCCGATCAGGAGCGTGACCAGCTCGGTGTCCACGTGCTTCAGAGAGCCGGCGTGGTCGTCTCGGAGAACCTTTGCCTTACCGTCTTCCGTGCCCCGGATGACTGCCTTGCGCTTGCCGGTCGCCAGACGGCCGTCGATGCCGCTCAGGCCGACGGCATTGACCCCTGCATGCTGCAATGTCGTCACCAGCAGTTTGTTGACCTTGCCGCAGTAGGCCATCAACATGGTTTCCATGGTTTCCCGATCCGTATACCGGGAAACACGCCCCTTGTCGCTGGTTACCATCCGCGGAGGCTGTCCAAGCGCCGTGCTCAACCGGCTGAACTCCGCATTGGCCCCATGGATCACGACAAATGGCCCCGCCAATGTGGCCAGATCCGCCGCAAATCGCTGGAATACGTCCTGGGTAATTCCGGCCCCGCCGCCGAGCTTCAGAACGAACATCGATTGAGTGTCTCCTCGACTTCCACAAGTCGTTGTGCGCGAACCGTCGCCTGTCCTGAGCGCAGTCGCATGATGGCCGCCCGCTGCGCTCTGGAGCTAATCTTCGTTGAGAGCCCTGTCTAGAACGTCGGCGGACCTGCCTTGATCCGCTCCCGAACGGCCTCGATGCCGCCTGGTGCGCCCCACATCGACTCGACCCACCAGTTCGCTCCGGCTTCGGCAAACGATTTCACTCGTTCCAGCGCCGCCTCATCTCCGATTGGCGTAACCCCTTCGATGACGATGTCGAATGGTGCGTCCGGTCCTTTGCGCTCGTTTGCTTCAGCGCGCATCGCGGCAATATCGGCTGCCGAGATCGCGTTTTGCATCGGCGTCTCTCCAGCGACGAACGGCAGCACCCCGTCGAGACGGTAAGCACGGTCCATCGACTTTTTCACTGGCCACTTGGCGACAGTCCAGAGAGGAACGCGTGGCTGCTGGACAGGCTTCATTCGCCAGTCGTTCATTTCTCGCCAGTCGACCTGGTAGTGTTTTCCGTCGAACCGGAAGCGTTCACCACTCCAGAACAGCTGCATGAGTTCGAGTGATTCGTCCAGCAATTCCGCTCTCTCGCGGCGATCGATGGATTCGCCAACCTGCGCGAAACCCACCTCTGGCGCGCCCAGACCGACAATGAGCACAGCCCGGCCATCCGAGAGCAAATCGACAGTCGCCACTTCGGAAGCAAGTTTCCACGGTCGGCGCCTCGATGGAGGAGTCAGCAATGGGCCAATCCTGATGCGAGATGTGCGGGTGGCGATGGCGCCAAAGATCACCCAGGGATCGAGTCCGTACACCGCTTCCCAGCCAAATGCTGCGTCCCATCCCGCGTTTTCGATCTCCACCGCAAGATCGACATACTCGTGGGCGCTCCCCAGTGGAATGACAAATCCGAACTTCATTGCTGATCCTCGTGATTAAATGGGATGCAATCCGGCAAAGTCGATCCCGCACGTCTCGTCGAAACCGCACCGCAGGTTGAACGACTGCACAGCTTGCCCCGCCGCCCCTTTCATCAGATTGTCGAGAGCGGCAAGCACGACAAGACGGTTGCTGTGCGGATCACGCTCGAATCCGACGTCACAATAATTCGATCCGGAAAGGATCTTCGGCTCAGGATAGCGATGAATGCCGCTCGATTCCTTGACCACCCGCATGAACGGCTCGTCCTTATACGCCGTTCGGTAAAACGCCCATACGTCTTTATCTGTCAGGGGATCCTTCAAATAGACGTGCGAGGTCGCGAGAATGCCCCGTACCGCTTCGACCGACGTCGCCGAAAATGCGACTTCCGGTACGTTGCCGTCGAAGGTTAGTTCCTGAATGATCTCCGCCGAGTGACGATGCCCCGTCGGTTTGAACGACCGCATCACGCCCTGTCGCTCTGGATGATGCGAAGCCAGTCCAGGAGCGCCACCCGATCCGGAGGATCCGGTCTTGGCCTCGATAACGACCGGTCGGGACAGATCGACCACGCCGGCCTGGAAGAGGGGATACAGCCCCAGAATCGATGTCGTAGCCATGCAACCAGCGCTGGAAATGAGATCGGCTTCCCGGATCTCCTCGCGATGGAGCTCGGGGATCCCGTAGACGAATCTGCTCAGCAATTCCGGATCATCGTGATCGTGGTTGTACCAGGTTGGATAGCCAGATGGGTCATTCAGCCGAAAATCGGCGCTCAGATCGATAATGATTGGCGCGATCTGGCGGAACTCGCTCATGCGGGTCATCGACACCCCGTGCGGCAGCGCGATGAACAGCACATCGCATGGCTCCAGAGCCGAGCTCGACACGAACTTCAGTTGCGTCCGCTTGCGCAAGTTCGGATGCACCGTATGAACGAACTTCCCGGCGCTCCGCTCGGACGTCACCTGCCTTATCTCAGCGCCTGGATGACTCAGCAACAGCCGAACCAGCTCGCCGCCCCCATATCCTGATCCGCCAACAATTGAAACGTTGAGTCTCATCTCATTCTCCATTGCGCTTTGGTCATCGAACGTCGGTTCCTCTCACTATGTCGACCGCATCCTCAGCAGGTCTCGCCGGGCTCGTCTTGACCCGTTTCCTGCCGTGCCACGTGATTCACCATCCTCGTGTGCTCAGATCACGGCGGCCAGGTGCCCGGCCCCGGTCGGAAGACCGCTGCGCCCAACCTCGATGACATAATCCACGATCCTCGCCGGGATATTCACCCCGGTGGTGTCAATACTGTTGCGGAACTCCATCGTGTAGTTCACTTCATTCACCAGGAGACCCCGCTCGCTCTCGAGCAAATCGACGGCAACCACGCCTCCGCCAACCGCGCGGGCCGCCGCGCGCGAGATTTCATCGATTTCCGGCGTCACCGGACAGTTGGTTGCCGCGCCACCTCGCGCGGTATTCGTGATCCAGTGCGGGGAGGTCCGGTAAATGGCGCAGATCGTCTCGTCGCCAACCACAAACGACCGAATATCTCGCCCAGGCTTTTTCACATATTCCTGAATGTAAAAAGCTCCATGATGAAACGATCCCAGAGTCACCTTGTGTTCGAGCAACGCTTCTGCGGCATCGCGATCGTTGACCTTTGCCAGCAATCGGCCCCACGAGCCAACGGCCGGTTTCATCACCACCGGATACCCGATTGTCTCGATCGCCTCCAGCGCCGACTCCGGCGTGAAGGCCAGAATCGTTCGCGGGCTGGGGACCTTGTGGCGCATCAGCGCGGTTGTCGTTAGTAGCTTGTCCCCACAGGTATTTGCCACCTCATACGTGTTGACGGTTGGAAGTCCCCAGTCGTTGACCACCTTCAGCACGTACAGCGCCCGCAGGTGATTGATCGCCCGCTCGAGCAACACGTCGCAGGAAACCGACGGTTTCTCGATGTCCAGAAAGAGATGGCGATCGTCGAAACGCACAATCTCCACGCCACGTTTCTCGAGCTCGGAAAGCAGAAGTTTCTCCTCGACGCGGACGCGGGACATCAGGATGCCAACGGTGAGTGGACTTTGCACAGTGTTGTTTCTCCGGCAGCGATCTGCGACGAACGGTCGCAGTCCCGATTCAAGCATGAAGCCCTCGTCCAAAGGACGGAGGGCCTCGCTCCGTGGTGCCACCTTTGTGCGCCGGATGCTCGCGCGCCCCGGCCTCGGGAGGCGGATTTCCGCCTCGATCTCTATAACGGGAGCGCCCGGCCGGTTCTAGTGAATCACCCTGCGGGCGATCGTTCTTCCGGCGGCTCGAGGGTCTTCTCCTGCCAGGATGGTTTCCGCGGAACTCACACCCACTGTTCCGCTCGCTGAGGTCCGTTCCCGGAGGCTCTGTCCCTGTCAAAGCCTTTCGTCTATGAGATTACGGAAAAAATCGATGTTCTGTCAACGCCCTTTGTCAGTCTCCCGAGTGCAATCGCTCGGCCTGCGCCGAACGTCCCAATCTCATCGCTTCTTCCACGATCTCCGCGGCGATGTTCACTTCGGTCGTCGATAGGAGACCGTGAAACTCGCCACCCGTGTTCACTTCGACCACGGAATACCCGTCGAAGGTCTCGATCAGGTCGACTCCGGCGATCCTCGCGCCGACCGCGCTGCACGAGCGCAAAGACAACTCCTCGATTTGAGGGGTCACCGGGCATGCGTGCGAGGTCGCCCCCCGGGCAGTATTGGTAATCCAGTGATCTGATGCCCTGTAGGAGGCGGCGATCACCCGGTCGCCAACGACGAACACGCGGATATCTCGCCCCGGCTTCTCCAGAAACTCCTGGACGTAAAAGATGCCATGGTGGAATGACCCCACTTCGATCTTCTGCTCCAGAATGACCCTCGCCTGTTCCGGACCGTTGACCTTCGTCAGCAACCGTCCCCACGATCCGGTGACCGGCTTGATCACCGCTGGGTATCCAATCTGCTCGCACGCCTCCAGCCCCGAATCGACCGAGAACGCCAGCAGGGTCTTCGGCGTCGGAATCCCTGCCGCGCCCAGTGCCAGACTGCAATAGGCCTTATCGTCGCAAATTGCCGTCGCCGAAGATCGGTTGATCGTCGGAATGCCCCACGATTCGAGCGCTCTCAGCGTATACGCCGCACGCGAATGCGCAACACCACGATCGAGCACGACATCGACATCGAGCTCCTGCTTTGTCGCCTGACCGGCGGTAATGTCGAGCACCAGTTTGCGGTCCATGAGCGTGCTGACATTGATACCCCGCTCCCGAGCGGCGGCGAGGATGAGTTTCTCTTCGATTCTCAGGTACGAGACCAGAATGGCGAGCCGCAGCGCCCCATCCCTGTGCCGGGAACTTTGCATATGGCCGTTCATCGAAGTCATAGGGCGTTCAACACGTCGGTCAAAATGCGAACCGCTCGCAGGTACTCATCGATCTCGATCCGTTCTTCCGGCGTATGGTCGAGTGACGAGTCACCCGGACCGTATGCCACGATTGGACACTGCCACACCGGGCCGACCACGCTCATATCCGAAGTCCCCAGCTTGCGGGTGAACCGCGGGGTGCCTCCCTCGGCCCGGATCGCTCGCAGAAACGGCGGAGTCAGAGGCGAGCGCTTGTCGGTCTGGTATCCCTCCTGCACGCCGAACATCTCGATTGCTGCACCGGCGGCCAAGTCGTGAACGATCGGCAGCACGCGCCTTGACTGAACAGACGGCGGCAGCCGGAGTCCGATCGACAGCCGTGCTTCGTCCTGCATACCGTCGCCGGTGGTGTTGAAGCTGCGCAACGACGGGCCGATGGCGTTGAACCCGATCGCCTCGCCATTGATTGCGGAAATCTCCCGGGTCAGCGCGTTCCAGTAGGTCACGGCCCGTTCGCCGACGGAGTCGCCCGGTCCGGCCGTATGGCGGGAGTTCTGCCGGAGAACATATTCATAGGAAATCGTCCCCCGGTACCCGAGACACACCGCGTCCCAGCCACTTGGTTCGCCGATGATGCAAAAATCCGGAGCGGGCCATGCCTTGACATGATTTGCGCCGACCGAACCGATCGCTTCTTCGCCAGCCGCGCCGACCACGGTGATCGTCGCATTGATCCCGCTGGCTGCTGCCGCGGCTGCGACAAACGTCGCCAAAGGGCCTTTGGCATCGACCGCCCCCCGGCCATGCAGCACGCCGCCTTCGATTCGCACCGGGATTTCGCCGGGAACGGTGTCGATGTGACCAAGCAACACGATTGACGTGGGCCCCGAGCCCGTCTTGCCGATCGCATTACCGGCTTCATCGATATGCGCATCCAGCCCAAAACTCTGCATCGTTTCGCAGAGCCACGAAACCGCTCCGCGTTCTTCGCCGCTCAGACTTCGAATCGAAACCAGTCCGTGCAGAAGATCGACAGTGGCATCATCCGAAATGGCCACATTAGACGGAGAGCGCGACGTCACGTTCCGCCTCCTGTTCTGCTCCGGGGCCGCTCAGGGTCCTTGCCAATGTCGCGACCGCTGAACCAACAGCGAGCGGGCCGGTCAGCACCATGCCCCGGAAATCGGGAACGGGATCGATATCCCAGATCACGAGCTGGCCGTCACGTTCGGCGATATGCACGCCGACCATATTTGCCCCCAGAGCGCGGGCAGCATCCTCGGCCAGTCGCATGACGTTTTGCTCCCGAAGCGCCTGCCGTCCGGCGGCTGCGGACGCTACAGCGACGCCGTCGACCACGACGACCGCGGCGATTTCCGTCTCAGCCGGCGAGCCGGCTTGCACCAGCATCGTCCGCGCTGCTGGAGCCAGCAGCGTATGCCGGTGTTCGAGCAACGACTCGGCGATGTCCTCATCGAGGATTGGCTGCGGGTGCTTACTCGGCGAAAGTGAGAACAGCGTCGCAGGGTACCCAAGAGTTCTCAATGCGGAGAGACCAGCCTCCTCCGACGACGCGAGCAGCGACGCCGGTCGCGGAATGCCCGCCCTGGACAGAACGCGCGCCACGTCGAGGCGATTGCCGGTCGCGGCGACGCCACCGCTGATGACGGGCAAGCCAAAGTCACCGGCGATGGACATCAGAAAACTCGCGGAGGTCCGGTCGCGGCACCGATCGAGCAAGAGTCCGCACCGTCGGAAGGGCGATTCAGCCGCGCCTTCAGGCGGAATTGGCAATGGTGCGGCGGTCGGTGGGATTGTCTCTGCAGGCAGCCCCGCGAGACGCAACGCCTCGAGAGGCTCCGTCTCTTCCACTCTCACCCGGTCGCACAGAATGCCAACTGCACACATCGTCAATGCTCGTTCCTCTCGCTCGACTACCGCCTATTCGCCCCAGTCCTCTCCCTCTTCCGGCGCCGGACCAACGGTTACGGGATCGGTGCTCAGCACTTCGAGTTCAACGCCACATTCGGCGCAAACAATGATTTCGCCGGTTTCGACGCCGCTGGTTTCGATTTCGGCCCCACACTCCGGGCATTCCACAACTGGTGCGCTCATTACAGGTCCCTTTCGTTCCTCTCATCGCTCGATCCCGGAAAGTGAGTCCTTCCGGGGGAAAAATGTCGCCGATCCGGTTAGCACAACATCTGCAGAAGCAGCGCCTTGTGTGCGTGCAACCGGTTTTCTGCCTGATCGAATACAACGGACTGTGGTCCGTCGACAACTGCCCCCTCGACTTCCTCGTCGCGGTGCATGGGCAAACAGTGCATGAAGATCGCTTCCGGCTTGGCCAGACTCATCAACCGCCGCGTCACCTTATAGGGAGCGAGGGCAACCGCGCGAGCCGCGCTATCTTCCTGACCCATGCTCACATGCACATCGGTGTAGATCGCGTCGGCATCTTCAGCGGCGGCCTCGGCGCTATCGGTGATGACTACGCGGGCGCCGCTCGCCGCCGCCAGCCAGTTCGCTTGCGTCACGATGTCTGCCGGAGGGCGATATCCATCCGGACAGGCCACGGTGACGTTCACACCGGTTGCCGCGCCGGCCAGCATCAGCGAGACCGCAACGTTATTGCCATCGCCAAGATATGCCAGATTCAGGCCTTTGAGCTTGCCGAACCGCTCAAGCAGCGTCAACAAATCGGCAAGCGCCTGTGTCGGGTGATTGCGGTCAGAGAGCCCATTGATCACCGGGACGCCCGCGTGCTGTGCAAGATCCACGATATGCTCGTGTTTGACCACCCGGGCCAGAATCACGTCGACGTACCGTCCCAGAACCTGCGCCGTGTCGGCGACCGTTTCCCCTCGCTTCAACTGCAGATCGTTCACGCCAAGAAAAACGGCAGTTCCCCCGAGTTGCGCCATGCCGGCCTCGAACGAAACGCGCGTTCGCGTGCTTGGATGCTGAAAGATCATTCCCAGCGTCTTGCCGGGCAGATAGGTATGCGGTTCTCCCCGATGATGCATCCGCTTCAGGCGGGCCGCCGTATCGAGCAAATCCAGGATTTCGTCCGGAGCGAGATCGACATCTTCGACCAGGCTTCGTCCCTGCAGCCGCGTGCTGATCGTGAACGTCCGAAGTGCCGGCGTCGTCGATCCGCCGAGCGACTTGCTCTGCAGTTCCTCGGAGCGATCGATCGCTCGCAGGTCGGCAACACCCCGTGCGCTCGCGGCGTGAGGCTCCGAAGAGGATGGATTGAGAAATACAGGTTCAGGCATGGTGCGTACCCTCTGGCTCTCGACGACGACGAGACGCGTAGCGTCACCGATCGATGATCGACGACCAAAGGGGCGAGGAGCGCCGGCCCTCGCGGTACCACCCTTCTTGCGCGCCAGGTGGCGGCGCGCATCTCTCGGCTGATTGCTGCGTGGGCGCCACCCACCAGAACCTACTTGCGCGTCGGCGTCGGCCGCCATGCTTTCTTCGGTTCGCCGCTCGGGGGCGCGTTCCGCGCTGTCGTGCTCATCCCGGGCTCTCACCATCCCCGTGTCGCTCAGGCACGCCTCACGCGTACTAATCCCCGTCAATGCGGGCGCTTGCACCTCGAAGGACGCCAGAAACGAAAAAGCCGAATGTTCGTGAAGTTCTCGTTGGAGGCGACCGTCGGCGCGTTGCTTAACGCGCTGGTCGCCTGAGCGGAGAGCGGGAGGGGCGCCCCACAACATGGATTGTGTTCATTGCGTCACCTCGATTCCGCCCTGAGACGCCGTAGCGTTCTCCCTGGCAGCAACCAATCGCCTGCGACTGCAACAATCGCAGAGTGTTTGTATACCCTGAAACTGAACGAAATTGCAAGTGTTCCTGAAATTGTCGAGTGACTGAATCAGCTCAGGTGCTGGCACGCCGGAGAAATTCGACGGGGAGCGTTTCGATCAGCGGCCAGTTCCGGCTTCCGGCCAGTCTCGTCAGGAACCAGTCCGTCCGTCCTCCATTGCATCGACCGGCGCGCGGACCGTCGGCAGGAACAGTGCCGGCCGTTCTGCGAGTGGAGAGTCGTCGAATGCGACAACTGCCAGCTCTCCGGGAACGCCGAACTGCGATCTTCCGCGGCGTGAAGCGCCGAAGGCGAGTCCAGACTCGCACCAAGTAGCGCCGTCGATAGATGGGATACCGCGAGCAGCCCCTGTGATGTCTCCCGGTGTGAGGGAGCCCGGAACGAAGCGACCGGGAATGTCAGGTCCCGATCGCTGTCCAGCAGCACGCACGGGGTGGCCGAATCGTCCCCGGTCGCCAGTGGGCCTACGATGCAACCAGGACGGGATACGTCGCCGGCAGGATCTCATCCACCAGGACGCGGTGCAATGCGTCGGCGTGCTCGAACGCCACCGCGTGACCAGCATTCTCGAACGTGTAAATCGCTTTTGCCGGCGCGTCCAGCAAGGCAAACCATTCCAGCGCCAGATCGCGCCGTCCGGCCAGTTCATGCTC